>NZ_JNUP01000048.1 GCF_000758165.1 Spirochaeta lutea
GATTAAGCAACCTTTTTTCTGTAAATTTCTTTAAAAGCAGGGCGATCATTAGACTCGGGTAAGTACCGTTTTTCATTCTGCCATTGATCGTTCTGTTCGATCAGCATGGCCGCCGCAAGGCGAAGCAAACTATCGGCATTAGGGAATACGCCTACGACCTTTGTTCGCCTTTTTATTTCTTTCATTTGACGTTCAGCCAAATTTGAGGTTCGTAACTTCCTCCTGTGGTTTTCCGGGATATGAAATACGCTTAATCCCTCCCGGAGATTTTCATCAGCCCACTGGGCAAGACGGGGCTGGGTCTTCTCATACTTTTCTACCAGGCTCTGCAAGTACCTTTCGGCGTTCTGTTCATCTGGGGCATTGAAAACCTTGCGGATTTCCGCCGCTACCGCCGGGACATCGTCTTTCCTTGTCACGTAACCACGAGCATTTTGCTGCAAGTGAAATTGACACCGTTGCCACAAGATTCCAGGAAACACAGCATCGATAGCTGCTCGAAGACCCGCATGGTCATCACTGGTAATCATGGTCAGACCATGGAGCCCTCTACGAACCAGGCCTTCTAGAAACGATCGCCAATTTACCTCCGCTTCGCTATTGGCTACTTCTGTGCCCAAAATCTGACGTTTGCCTTCATAATCGACGCCTATGGCCATCAGTAGGGACTGTTTGACCACTTTCGAGCCTACACGCACTGATTCATATGTAGCGTCGAGCACGAGATACTGTATTTGTCCTACCGGCGAGGATCGCCAGGATGTTGCCTCTTCATCCAGCTCCTTCGCCAATCGACTTACCTGTGAGGAGCTCACCTCGGTGCCGCATAGGATTTCTACGATATCTGAAACCCGTCTAGTACTGACCCCTTTTACGTACATCTCGGCTATCGCAAGTTTTAAGGCTCGTTCACTCCGAATACCCTTTTCGATACAGCTGGGATAGAATTCCAGTCCGCGGACTTGAGGTATCTTGAGTAATACCTTCCCGGTAGCCAAAGCCAAGGTTTTGTTCTTAAACCCGTTGGCGTAGCCCATTCGATCTTCGGTCCGCTCATAGGGTTCGGCCTGAAGGGTTTTGGCTCGCTCAAGTTTCATTGCTTCGTTCACTACCTTTTCTATCACCTTAGAAAATTTACTGTCTTCCTTGGTGGCTAACATTTGGATCACTTGCTCTAAAAGTGTATACTCTGATTGGTAGGCCATCGGGCTCTCCTTATGGTTTGTTTCGTCACTTACCATTTGAGCCTGATCGGCCTGCTTTCTTCAACCTAATTTACAGAAAGAATTGTACACCAACACAGGAATGATGTCCGAGTATTCCAGGATTGAACAGACCTTCTCACCCTTGGCATTAACAGAAATAACCCGGTGGATAAAAGAAAATATCTGAGAGATTGCCTTTTAAAATGGGGGATTGTGAACGAGGGAGATTACGGCTCCATGATGATATCATCATCAAATTAGCCAGGATCCACAAGGTATCCACAGATATGATTCTCGGTTTTCAACCCACCTGACACCACCAGCGCAACCAGTGATGATTCAGTCGGACTACGAATTATTCGACGAGTCAAACGCATTGAACAGTTATCAGAATTCAAACAGAAAACTGTCCTGAGAATGATTGACGGATATGGTAAAGGCGAAACTGGAGAATAACTTCATTTATCCTGCTCCTAAAAAACACCAACAGGGTATCGAAATTAGCTTTTCTCATTCCGCTCGAATGCACGCTGTTATAGCTTTTGATTCTTGAATTCTCGGGTGTATACGTATTAATTTATTACAATGTAAAGACTTATGCTATAATAATGTATACGTTTTTTGCAGATGTATACGTATTAATTCTTTATGATGCGCGGTTTACTGCGTTTTACATACATTTACTTTATCTTGCCTTTCCAATTTAGGCACCCTTGTTTATTTCTTCAAGCATTTCCTTCCGTAAAAGGTCGTTCATCAAGGTTTGATACCCCTTCCCGTGACTCTTGAGCCACATCAACACGTCTACATCTATCCGCACAGTAATCTGCTGCTTCTTCGGTCGGTATACTTCCTGGAACTGTTTTGCTTCTGCGAAGTCCTCATCGCTCCATTCCTTGATTTCTGAGGTATCAATATCGCTATCAGGAAGCTTCGACAGCTTCTCAAGACGCTGTTTTTGTTCCTCTGTTAGTGGGCTAAACCCATGTATCGTTTTCATACCGTCGTTTCTCCTACGATGTTGCTTTCCGTGCCGATATTATACGTATTACCTCTTCGCCATTGCGGTTTCTCATGGCATACACTGCCAACACCAAAAGCTCCGTTCCTATGTGTCCCATAATCTGCCAGCGCGGTTCTTCTTCGTTGTAATCCACCCTGGTCACGGCAAAGGGATCGGCAAATACATATCTCGCATCCTCGAATGAGATGTGGTGTCTCGATTTATTTATCTCGTTCTTCTTCTCATCCCACTCAAAGATCATTCTATAATTATACTTTTGTATTTACATTTATGCAATTATACTTCCAAACTACAGGAACCTTACTATTCCTCGGCAGAGAGTACTGCTTCCGCCTGAATTTGAGAAAAGGTAGGAAAGGTAATAGCCAGCCCCAGTCCGGCCTTCGGACATCCCTGTCCGCTGGCCTATACCGAAAACGCGTTACGCGCGAGTCCGGCCTCCTGCCGGCTGTTCGTTCGGGCCCTTTGGGCCCTCACCGCGTAACGGGTTTTCGGCCTACTGGGGGAGGCCAATTGATACACTACAGGAGCTGTGCATCCTTCTCCACCGGTTGTGGCAGATAGGGAAGGATTAGGGGAATTGTGGTTCGAGCTCAAAGGAATTATTACAGCCGCTGGGATTCGCAAGAATCCCAAGGCCCCGCCGTAGGCGGATTGGTGGTCTAAAACAGCACCGGGAGCCCTGTTATAGGCTCCCGGTTTTTAGTTGCTTTTGGCAAGCCTAATGATCTCGCTTGAACTGCGCTCAGCTGTGAGCTGAGCGTCTGGTCAAAGCGCTTATTAGGCTTTGTAAATACTCACCTATGGGAGTATGCTAGATTCCTATGGGATGCTCGTGTCATACCTAAAAAAGGTTGATCTACCTGGTAGAACTTTCCATTCAAAGGTGAGACGCGCGCCTTTATTCTGCGTACCATCAAAAAAAGGAAGAATCTTCAACTCTTCTGGATATCCTGTCGTGTTATTGATGATCAACTCAAGTTGACATCCATAGAACTGCTTATATCCAAGTAGGTGTTCATTTCCATATTGGCTATTAAGGTCAAGAATTGTTAAAGGCCCAGAGATAGGTCTAGGATCTACTAATTTGCCGTCTTCCAAAACTAAGACAATCTCTGATGAGTCAGCTGCATCCAATTGCTCTATCTCTATTGAAAAACTATTTAATATCTCCAACCGTGGTTCTGCATATTCAATCTGGCTTATTTTTGTGTGTACTTGTTTCGTAGACTCAGTCGAAAAATTTTGAACTTCAACATTTTTGCTATCTGCCTCGCACCCTGATAAGAGGCTAACAAATAAAGCACATGACAAGACTGCTCTCCGATTAGCTCTTTTGATTTTCAATTTCTTTACTCTCCTAAAATGTACCGCCAGTTAAAGACAATATTCTTAACACTACCGGCCAATTTATCTAGTGCACCTTGATTTCTTTGCGTTATCGTACCACTGACAGAAGAAGGATGTATCTCAATCGCTTCAGGAGCATTCATGGTAAGGTGATCTATTTTTCCATTCCCTATAAATTTTGGACCATCAATGCTATCAGACCAATCAATACCTGCCTTCCAATCAAATGCGTTCATTGAGCCTATTTCTTCCTTACCCGGTAATACCAAATCTGGATCGTTCGCGATTTCATCTGCAGTACGATCCCTCAGACCAACACCGGATATTCTTTCAGCAGCGATTAATGGAGCCGAAGAACAATCTATCCCTTCACCCCCATCCATATCGGTACTTGGCTTTTCACCCCCGAGTGTATACACACCTCCAACAAAACTATCCATTACCTCAGCTAATCTCTCGTTTAGGTATGTTGGACTTCTTAGATCCCCATCCGTATCACGAAATTCATCCCCATTTATTCGATCGGCTTCTATATCAGCCAACCCAGTCGGATCCACAAACGTCAAAGGATTATTCCCCACAAAAGCAAACCAGTTCACTCCGTCTCTTGCCGGATCTTTTGACATAAACCTTCCGAGTTCCGGGCTGTACCACCTCGCATTCATGTACACAAGCGAAGTCAGCGGGTCATAATCCTTGCCCTGGTACTTAAGCTCCTCAGAATCAGCAAGCGCCCCGTCTTCAGAAACCTGGTCCCCGAAAGGTGTTGCTTCCCCGCTCCATACCACGGCGCCTGCTTCATCGGTCATCAACACCGTTGATCCCACATGGTCGGTGGAGTAGAAATACGTGATGCCGTCACTGGTGCGCCGAGCCAGATGCCGCCCGTTCCGCCAGACGTAGTAATCCGATCCGGTGCTTGCGTGTTCTTCTATCCGGTTGCCGTCAAGATCAAAGACAAAGTGTGTAATCTCGCCAGCGGAGGTCTTGCGGTACACCCGCAGGTTGTTTACGTCATAACCGTATTCAACCACGAGCTCAACAGCCGCGCTGTCGGCGTTATACTGGTACACCTTCGTAAGCCGGTTCAACAGATCATATTCGTACTTCCAGTACTCACCGGTTGCAGTAATACTTACCGTGTCCCCCGATTCAGTCCAGACATTCCCCTTCTCTAGTAGATTTCCGTTCTCATCATAATGGTAGGCCGTATTCCCTGCAACTTTTATTAAGTCGCTATCCGAATAGTACCGGTAGAACGTGCTTTCCATGGTGACCGCTAAGATACTTACCTGAGTACGATTACCATCGGGGGTATAGTTGTAGAACTCATTCCGTCCGCCAGAAAGGGCTATGACAGTAATCGAGTCGGCAGTAACGGACAACAAGGTACTTCCCGCAACCGCGTTTCCGTCTGCATCAAGCTTGTGCACCGTAGAATGGAGCTTCACGAATCGCGCGAATATCTACCTCAGATCATATGAGGGAATACGGGATATGAAGCGGGGTATCGCCACATATTTCAGGTTCTATAACAGCAAACGATTCCACCAATCGCTGGACTATGAAATACCAGATCTACGGTATGAATTGTTTCACATTCAAACGGCAGCAACGGCTGCATAGGAGCTGGATTCCACTTTATACTGAGCAGGAAACTGTTTGACAATTGGGCTCACTATATTGTGCCCATCCATCTGGTGTAGTTTTCCAGCGGTTACACGCCACGTGAAAGAAACTATTCTGTCCTTACCGGGTTACCCCCACCCTACCAGGCCCCGGGAGATTTCAGGTCGGAGTGTTGCCGGTTGTAGTACTCTATTGCTTTGCCCAGCTGCTCCAGGCAGATATCGCCGTACCGGGGTTCGAGCATGTGGATGGTATCCCGGCGGAGGCTGTTGTCACGCTGGAGCAGCAGGGGGAAGATGCTGTGGGTAGAAATGACCAGCTGGTATTTTTTGCATAGCTGACTGATTATATCGTCCCAGAACACCGATTGGGCGGCCATACCGATATGGTTGTCCACCTCGTCCAAGAGCAGGGTCGGCCGGGCATCCCGGGGAAGCTTGTAGGTAAGAAACCGCTCATCCATAAAATTGATGAGCTCGTTCACCAGGCCGATGCGCTGCTCCCCGGATGACCGCAGGTAGGCATGGCGCTCCAGGTAATCCTCGCTGATTAGGGACTTTCCGGTATCGGCGTAACAATCCTGGTAAAACACCGGTCTGCCGTCCCAAAGTATCCGGGCTGAATAGGGAGGTTCTTCCAGGGTGATTTGACGGCTGGGGGCCTTCTGCCCCGCTAGGGCGTCCAAATGAACCTGGTCGTCGGTTCCCGACCAGCCCCCCTGGCTGCAGCCCGCAGCCCTGGCCAGGGCATGCAGTATGGTCGTTTTGCCCGCGCCGTTGGGACCGTAGAGGACATTCAGCCGGGGATTTAGGGTAATGGTTTTCTTGCCGATTCCCCGGAGTTTAGTAGGATAGCCTCGGGTAAATGTAATAGACTCGATCATACCCCAGCCTCCGGGGGCTGCCCGGGGCGCCGGCTCCTGCCCTCCCCGGGGGACGAGGCTCCGTGGGACGGGGGAGCCTGGGGAGAATCATCTTCCTGTAAGTTTTCCCCTCCCGGGGGTTCCAGGCGCTTTTCTCCGGATAGGGCCTGGATGGGCCCGATGTTCTGGCTGCATTCCATGGTGCCCAGGTATCGCCCCTCCTCGTCCCGGAGGGCGTAGTATTCGATGAGGACCTTGGTACCCCCGGCATTCAGCCAGAACTGAACCTTGTCCTTCCTGCGGGATTTCAGGTCATCCACAATGCTCCGCACCCGGTGCATACTCCGGGGCGGGTGGCAATCCTCTACCTTCCGGCCGATGATGCCTGGACTACGGGGAAAGACGCGGTCCGGGGTGTCGGAGAAATACTGCACCCGGTCCTCGGAGTCGATGACCGTGATATCCACGGGCAAGGTCTTGAAAATTGCCTGGAGCTGTTGGGCTGTGAGGCTGCCCGTGGGAGTCCGGAACGGTCCGGGTGATTGCCCTCCGGTAGTTTCCCAACCGGCGGCGGTATGAGGCTCGGGGGTGGCGGGCCGGGTGGTTCCCGGAGACTGCCAGGTGAAGCCCGCCATCTGGTGGACCACGGGGAAGAGGATCCGCTCTTCCCGGTATATGAGAGACCGGGCATCCAGGATGAACCGGCCCAGGGTGGTATTTATGGCATGAAAATCACCCTGGTTTTTTAGTAAGCCCAGAACCTCGTTTCCCCAGCCAAGCACATCATCTTGGATGGTCCACATGAGCTGGACGCAGCGGTGGTGGTCCGGGGCGGTTTTCTCCAGGCGGGGAAAGACTTCGTTTTGCAGGGTTTGGTAGTGGTTTTTTAAGGGAGTCAGAGCGCTTTCCAGGGCCTGGATGAGCTCAGGGATTCCTGCACGGGTTCCACGGTTGGTTGCCCAGTCTTTTATAGCGGCGGAAACCCGAGCAAGATGGCTTTGGAGAGTACGATGGTCCCGGGATAGGGTGGCCAAGGGGCTCTCCGGGGGGTAGGCGGGAATGCCGGATTGTTCCAGGCCGGTGCCGCAGGCCCGAATGAATCGGGCAACCAGGGTTTTTAGGCCGAGAAGATCGGGCTCGGGTTTTGAAAGCTCCTGATCCACAATGCGGTGGATGACGGTATTGACTTCATAGGGGCCTGCCTGGGATAGATCATCCTGGAAGTCGTCAAAGTGGCTTCGGGTGTTCTTGCCCTGGCCCAGGCCCTGGGCGTAGGCTTCTAAGCGGCTGGTGAGGGTTTGGTTTTCCAGGTATTCGGCCATGTCGCTGCTCCTTTTCAATCACTAATGATAACACAGGAGCCGCACCCACGGCTCTCTCATTTGGGATCACCCCTGGCGGCGGTATACCAAAAAGGCCGGGGCAATGGCAGCTACCATTATTACCCCAGATGCCAGCAGCAGGGGCCCGAAGCCAAGGCCCGCGTCCAGGAACCAGCCGAAGATCATGGGTCCCAGGGCGGTTCCGAAGACCATGATAGCTGTAAAGACGGACCTGATGCCGCCAAGGTTTGCGGTGCCGTAGACCTCGGCGATGACCGCAGCCTTTATGGGGCCGCTGCTGCCCATGGAGACTCCGGCCAGAAAGAGGAAGCTCACGGCTGCCCAGGGTGCCTCACTGAGGGATAGGATGAGAAGTCCCAGGGTTATGGGGAGCAGGTGCAGGGGAAAGAGCCGCCGGGCGGTGAACCGGTCCACCAGGGGACCGCCCGCCAGACCGAAGACGAACCGGGAGACTGCGTAGCCGGTAAAGACCATGCTGTACCACTCCGGTGCCCAGCCACGGGCCTCGGCCAAGACCAATTGATAGAAAAAGACAGCGGTGATAATGAGGCTCTGCATCATGATGGAGGGGGCCATGGTCCAGAACCGGGCTTGGCCCAGGATGTGCCACTGGGCTCTGGAAGCGGATGAAGGAGCCGGGGCGGCGCTTGGGGTTTTCTGGGGTAATTCTACTGATGCAGGGACATTGGAATCACCCTGAACACTGAGACGGCTTGCATCCAGTTCCGCCATGGGTAAGAGGCGCAGGAGGGGAACCATGACGGCCAACATGACCAGGGCGTTGACGACGAGGCTGATGCGCCAACCCACCAGGGGAATGAGCAGGGTTATGACCAGGGGAAAGATCATTTCACCCACGGAGTAACCCAGGGAGGAGAGACTCAGGGCCTTGCCGCGGTGGTCCGAGAAGTGCCGGCCCATAACGGTTTGGCTGATGTGGCTCATGAGGCCCTGGCCGCCAAAGCGTAGTCCGAGCAGGGCCAGGGGCAACAGCACAGGGTGGTACACTAAGCCAAGCAGCACCGCCGCCCCGGAGAGAAGACCCAGGGTTTTATAGACGTAGGGTGTCAGGGCTGCGTGATCGATCCGGCCGCCGAAGTTCATCAGCAGCAGAGACGAGCCGATGGTGGCCAGGGCGTAGAGGGTGCCGAATAATCCGTTGGAGATTCCCAGGGCCGCCAGGATATGGGGCACGTAGAGGGACAGGAGGAAGGTCTGACCCAGGCTGGAAAAGAAGGTTAATAAGAAGCCGAATCCCACATGGAGGGGGTAGGCGCGTAAAAAGAGTATATATGCTGACATGGTATGGGGTCATGGTATCAGATTCCCCCGGGGGGTACAAGCCGGGGGGATAGCGGTGCTTTTTTGCGCAGCAGGGCACGCAGATGCGGGTTCGGGTAGTCGGTGAGGCCTAGCTAGGGTATGTCCTGGCTCCAGGGGAGACAGACGCCCTTGGTTATCCTTTTCGTGTGCAACCCTTGTACAAGCCCCCGGATCCGGGGCATTCAAAGAGAACCGATCCCAGAAACAGTACCGTCGCCGGGGATGTTACAACCCTTTGCCCACTAGATTCACCTTTGGTTTCGCTTCAGGGCGTTGGTGAGTCGTTCCTGGATGAGGTACGCCCGGGAGGGCATACACTCGTTTCTACACCTTCGATTCAAGATTATGGGGTAATACTTAGGCAAATATACCTTCTACTATTGACAAGTTTCTTTATTGAGATTATCAAGTATAGGAATGATTCTTAACTAAGTAACGTTACATTAGGAGGTTTACATGAAACGGTTACTATTTCTGCTCGTTCTGCTGGCAGCCGAGAGCGGCGCCGGATTGTTTGCATCGGAATTTCTGGTGAGCACCGATTGGCTTGCCCAGAATCTCAATAATCCCCGGGTCAAGATCGTGGAAGTCAGCGTGAATCCGGGGGTGTATGAGCAGGGTCATATTCCCGGGGCGGTGAATTTCCGTTGGCACAGCGATCTGGTGGATCCGGTGGTGCGGGATATCGCCCAGCCCGAGGACTTTGCCGACCTGCTTTCCCGGAGCGGGATTTCTCCGGATGATACGGTGGTCATCTATGGTGATACTAACAACTGGTTTGCCGCCTGGGGAGCCTGGATCTTCGACATTTACGGCCACCGGGATTTCCGCCTTCTCGACGGCGGTCGGAATAAGTGGGAAGCCGAACGCAGGCCCCTGACCACCGCACCGGCACGACCGCGGCGCACAACCTACCGTATTTCCGGAACCAATAGTGAGCTGCGCGCCCGCCTTCAGGATGTTGTTGCTGCCGCCGAGGGACGGAGCCAGGCGAAGATCATCGACATCCGGAGCGCCGATGAGTACCAGGGCAAGGTGTTTGCTCCGGCAGGCGTACAGGAATTATCCATCCGGGCCGGTCATGTTCCCGGGGCCGTGAACGTACCCTGGGGCCGGGCGGTAAATTCAGATGGTACCTTCAAGAGTCCCGGGGAGCTCGAACGGCTCTACCGTGGTGTGGGAGTTACCGGGGAAGATCCTGTGATTGTGTATTGCCGGATCGGAGAGCGCAGCAGTCATACCTGGTTTGCCCTCTCGAAAATTCTGGGATACGAGGTGAAGAACTACGATGGTTCCTGGACTGAATACGGCAACTCCGTGGGGGTTCCCATTACCAATGTTGCCGGAACGGTTTGGGGAGGGAAATAAGCGAGTATGTCTTCTCTATCCCGTCCCATGGTAGGTGCCGTATTGCCCCGGCGGTCAAGGCGTTTGACCGTCCAGGGGGCAGCCGGTCTTGTGCTGTTGATTGTTCTGGGGGTGATTCTCACCTCCCTCTCCTACTCCGGCGATCTGGTGTATGAAGACCTGGCCCTGACCGGTCTCTTCGGTCTTGTGTTAGGGGCAGTCTTCTACCGGACCAGGTTCTGTATGTTCTGTATGGTGCGGGACGGGGTGGAGGGGCGTAATACCCGGCCCCTCCAGGGGCTGCTGCTTGCTGTTGCAGTCGGCTCGGCGGGGTATTTGCTGATCTTCGGGTCCTGGGTGCCGGATCCCCGGGCCGGGTGGCTGCCCCCCAACGCCTTCATCGGGCCGGTGGGCTGGAACCTGGTGGCGGGGGGGCTGCTCTTCGGTCTGGGTATGGCTGTATCCGGATCCTGTATTTCCAGTCATCTCTACCGGGGCGGGGCCGGGAACAGCGGCTCCTGGTTGGCCCTTCTTGGCAGTCTTGGAGGATTCGCCCTGGGCTATGCAACCTGGGATTTTTAGTATTTGCGGACCATTCAGGAAGCACCGGTAATCTGGCTGCCCCAGCACCTGGGCTATCCCGGGGCTATGGCGGTCCAGCTGGTGATCCTGGGTGTTCTTTCCCTGGTATTGTACCGGGCGGGAAGGAGGGTAAAATCATCCCGGGTGATTCCCCCAGACACCGGAATCCTAGACCCCTTCCGCCGGGTTATCCGAGGCAGATGGAACCCCTGGTGGGGAGCCGGAATTATCGGGGTTATCGGGGCTGCAGCCTACCTGCGCCTTCGTCCCTTGGGGGTGACCAGTGAAATTTCCCGGGTTGGCCGGGGATTGGCCCAGGAGCTGGGATTCATCGGCCAAGGCATTGTCCGGGGGCTTGATGCGGTGGCGGGGTGTGTTCCCCAGGAGGCTGGAGAGTTCCTCAGCCAGAACGGGGTTCTTTTGCTAACCATTGCAGCCGGGAGCCTTATTGCCTGCCTTGGAGCCGGACAGTTCCGGCTGACAGGGGTTTCTGCGCGCCAGGGGCTCCGGCAGATATTCGGCGGGTTGTTATTGGGCTACGGCGCGATGATCAGCCTGGGGTGTTCTATTGGAACCTTTTTATCGGGAACCATGGCCCTGAGTCTGAGCGGCTGGGTCTTCGCCCTCTTTATGACCCTGGGGATTATCGGGGGATTGGCATTCTTCCGGAATCGTAAGGATGCCGGGGGGTGCGATGTGCCTTCTCAGCCGGTGTTCCGGAGCCCCGGATCAAGCCGCCCTGCTGCCGGGGCCGGGCAGTCCGAGGTTCGGGGGTTTATCAGCCCCCGGGGTCTTCGGGCAGTGATGCCGGACCGAGGGGGTGTAGAAGCCCCGGCCCTGGTCTTGCACGTGGCTGGAAACAGGATCGGCTATGAGGCGGGACATATTCCCGGGGCCTACTGGTTCGATCGTTCCTGGGTCTATGGAGACTGGAAGGGCAAGTCTGCCGGGGGAATGTATCCCGAGGGATTGTCCGAGCTGTTTTCCCCCCGGCGCTTCGGGGGAGACAGACCGGCGGTGGTCTACGATTGGGGTGATGCCCAAGAGGCATGCCGGGCTGCCATCGCCCTGAGGTTGTCGGGGTGGACCCGAGTTTCGGTGTTACAGGGGGGACTTTCGGCATGGATTCAGGAGGGGTACAGCATCAGCGAGGGGCTTGGCTCGGATTTCGAGAGCTTGGAAACCCCGGCGGGCGAACAACCCCTGGACCGGCCCGCGGGGCTGAATATCCCGGCGGGGGTTGATCCACAATCCCGGCAAGACCCGCCGCCGGTCAGGATTAGCACCATGGAGGAGGTGCAGCAGGCCTTGATCCGTCAGGATACCCGGATTATCGATGTCCGAAGCGCCGAGGAATTCGAAGCCGGCAGTATTCCCGGGGCGGTACACCGGGAGTGGTCGGAGGCCCTGGATACCCAGGGTATTCTGCTGGCGCCGGAGCCGGTCCTTACGCGGGTCTGGGATCCCCTGGTGAAGGACTTCCCGAGGGTTATCCTCTACTGCCGGAGCGCCATGCGGGCCGCTCATAGTGCCTGGCTTCTCGCCCACCGGTACCCGGAACAGGAGATCCACCTCTACGATGGGTCCTGGCGGGAATGGTCGCGGCGGCAGGTCTAACCGGGGCCGGGGGTGTGCCGGGGCTAAGGGGTCGGGTTTTGGGGTGATTTCAACGGGCCAGGGGCATGTGAATCACCCTAAAAAACCACAGACTATCGCTTAGGTCCGCTTGAGCCGGAGCAACCGGGCATTGATGGCGACGATGACCGTGGAGAGGGACATGAGGATGGCTCCGACCTCGGGGGAGAGCATGATGCCCAGGGGAAAGAGGACCCCGGCGGCCAGGGGAATGGCCAGGAGGTTGTACCCCGTGGCCCAGATGAGGTTTTGGATCATCTTTCGGTGGGTGGCCTTGCCGAAACGGATGAGGGTGGCTACGTCCCGGGGATCGGACTGGACGAGTACGATATCAGCGCTGGCAGCCGCAACGTCGGTGCCTGAACCGATGGCAATGCCGACCTGGGCCTGGGCAAGGGCCGGGCTGTCGTTTACCCCGTCGCCCACCATGGCGACGTATTCTCCGGATTCCTGGAGGCTGCGGATTTTATCCTGTTTCTGATCCGGGAGCACCTGGGCAAAGTACCCGTCCATACCGAGCTGGTCCGATACCGCCCGGGCGGTGGCTTCGTTATCCCCGGTGAGCATCCAGCAGGCGATTCCCTGTTCTTGGAGGGACGTGATGGCGGATTTTGATTCGGGACGGATACGGTCTGAGAGGTCGATGGCCCCCAGGAGGGTATGCTCCTGGACAAGGTAGACCCGGGTCGTGCCGCCGTCGGGGGCCGGGAGGGTCTCCGGCAGGGGTATCCCCAGGGTTTCCAGGTGCCCGGGGCTGAAAACACCGGTGGTGTTACCGTCAATGGCGCCGGTAATCCCCTTTCCTTTGAGGATCTGGGTATCCTGGGCATCTTGAAGTCGGAGGTTACGTTTCCGGGCCTCCTGAAGGATACTGGCGCCGATGGGATGCTCGGAGTAGGTTTCGAGGCTGGCGGCAAGGGTTAGAATGTCTTCCTCGGTCTTGCCGGGGTCGGCGAGGCTGTGGATAGCCGAGACCTGGAAGACCCCCTGGGTGAGGGTTCCGGTTTTGTCGAAGACCAGGGTGGTGATTCTCCGGGCGTTTTCAAAGGCTGTCCGATTTTTAATGAGCAGGCCGTTTTTAGCGCTGGCGCTGGTGGAAACCGATACCACCAGGGGAATGGCGAGCCCCAGGGCATGGGGGCAGGTGATGATCATGACGGTAGCCATCCGGGCGATGGAAAACTGCAGGTCCATGCCTGCTACCAGCCAGCTGACCATGGTAATGGTCCCCACGCTGAGGGCGAGGATGGTCAGCCAAAAGGCAGCCTTATCCGAGAGGGCCTGGGTTCGACTCTTGACCGCTTGGGCATCCCGCACCAGCCGGATAACCTGGGAGAGGTAGGAATCCTCCCCGGATCCCTGGACGGTCATCTCCAGGGACGAGTCGCCGTTCACCGATCCTCCGACAACCTTGTCTCCGGGCTCTTTCCCCACGGGACGGCTTTCACCGGTGAGCATGGATTCATCGAGGTAGGAGGATCCGGATTCCACTACCCCGTCGGCAGGGATCTTCTCCCCGGCCTTGATGAGAAGCCGGTCGCCGGGTTCGATTGATTCTATACTGACATCCGTCCATTCACCCTTCACGGATTTATGGGCGGTGGCGGGCATCAGTTGGGCGAGTTCTTCCAGGGCGCTGGATGCCCCTAGGACCGAGGCCATTTCAATCCAGTGTCCAGCCAGCATGATGGCAATGAGGGTGGCAAGCTCCCAGTAAAAGGGTGTTCCCTGTAGACCGAAACTTACAGCTGCGCTGTAAAAGTAGGCCACAGAAATAGCAACCCCGATGAGGGTCATCATGCCCGGGGTTTTGGCGCGAACCTCGGTTACCAAGCCCTTGAGAAAGGGCCAGCCGCCATACACATATATAATAGAGGAGAGAGCGAAGACCAGCCACTGGGACCCGGGGAAACCGAGCTGGTAGCCCAGGGCGTTCTGGATTAGGGGTGCCAGGGCGAGTACCGGGACACTCAAAACCAGGGTGATGTAAAACCGCCGTTTAAAGTCCTGGATCATCATCCGGTGGTGGGCGTTATGATCGTGATGGCCATGTTGGTGTTGGTGTTGTTCATGGGGTGATCCATGGTGTTGGTGATTCATCTTCGTTCCTCCTTCTATAGAAATACGTCCCGGGCGCTTCCTCTTTTCTACATGGTTATTTTTCTAATGAGCAATAATAAGATTATTCATAGTATACTCTTGCATCTTATACCCCTATGGGGTATTATACTATCCCCATGGCGAAAGGGCAAGGAATATATGGTGATAAAAAGACTATGTTAAAACCTGTTCTAACCAAAACCGACACAACCGTTTTGTGTGTATGTATCCTTACGATAATCCTGATAAGCGGGGCTGTCTACGGATCCTCGGATCCAGGCTCATTGGTACGGATCGAAACGCCGGAGGAGGTGCTGCTATTTCCTCTGGATGAACCCCGGACGATTCTGGCCCTGGAGGATCCACAATCATGCCTCATAGAGATTACCCAAAACCAGGTTCGGGTTATAGAATCCGGATGCCCAAATCAAATATGCATCTCCATGGGAAGTCTGCCGGCCCCGGGGAATTGGATCGCCTGCCTGCCCCACGGCGTGTTTATTTCTCTGGAGGGAGACACGGACGATCTCCTGCTGGTGTACTAGATTCTCCAACACCTACTTAGTGCGCAAAAGGTTGTAAACAGCACCAGATATAGCAGCTCCAACCCAGGGCCACACCTCAGATAGCGGCATCAGCATCGGAAGTTACAACCTTTTGCGCACTATCAACATCTTGGGTTGTAATATACCCCTTGGGGGTATATTATGATCTATAGGAGGTTCTCAATGAAAAAACTCTTCACAACCCTTTCAACACGAATCAAGCTCAGGTTCCAACGGTATCTGGAAAAAATGGCCAAAGAAAATCAGAAACAGTTCGGATCCGGGCGCCTAGACTGCTGTGATGTCCAGCAAAAAACCAACGGTCCGGCAGAGGGCCGCTAATTCTGTCCCGCCAGATCGATGAATCCCCGAATATCTCGGCGGTCCGCATCCTCTTTGCGAATTCCCGCGGAGAGGACCTTATGCAGGCCCCGGGGACCCACCGGACGGCTCACTATGCCGGGGTGATCGGGAATGAGCCAATCGGGCATGACGGTGATCCCCCTGCCCGCTTCCACCAACAGCAGCATCATTTCATGACTGTCTAGCTCCCGGCGCTGGGGAAGGTCTCCGCCGCCGGGGATGAGGAATCGGGTGTAGATGTCCAGCCGGGTAATCTCCACGGGATAGGTGAAGAGCACCTGCCCCGCCAGGTCTTCGGGCTTCAGGGGTTGCTTATGGGCCAGGGGATGGTCCGCAGGTAAAACAAGGCGCAGCTCGTAGGGTTTGAGGTCATAAAAGCTGAGGCTGGCAAGCTCGTAGGGGTCGGGGGTGATGAGCAGATCGATCTTGTGGTGAATCAGCGCCTCCATGGCGGCGAACTGGAAGTCCCGGACTATCCGGGTATCGGTTTTGGGAAACCGGTCGAGGAACCGCCGCAGGCTCCCGAGAAGCCATTGATGGCAGGGGTGGCACTCCACTCCGATGGTCAGGGTGGATGACAGCCCGGACCGCTGATTTTCCAGTTCCTCCTCCAGCTTGGAAAACCGCGGCAGGATCTGCTCTGCGGCCCGGAGGATGGTCCGGCCCGCCCTGGTCAGAACGATACCCCGGCCCTGTTTCTGCCAGACCTGCAGCCCCAGCTGCTCCTCCAGGCGGCGGATGCTGTGGGTCAGGGCGGGCTGGCTCAGGGCGAGGGCTTGGGCGGCCCGGGACAGGGTTCCCTCCCGGGAGAGGGTGTGGAGAATCTCCAGGTGCTGTCGTTCCAGGTAGTTCATATAAGTATTTGTAATGGGTTAATAAAAATAAATCAATATTCATTATCGTTTTACCTGGGTATTATGGGCACCAGGAGGAAAGACATGAGTATTACCCTGCATACCCTGGGGCTGCCGCGGATCGGCAAGGCCCGGGAATTAAAGACCGCCCTGGAAGGCTACTGGAAGGGCGGATTGAGTGAGACAGACCTGGCTGCCACAGCCCGGGAGGTTCGCGGCGAAAACTGGAGGCTGCAGAACCGCCAGGGTATGTCTATGGTCAATGTAGGCGACTTCAGCCTCTACGACCATGTCCTGGACACATCCTTCCTGGTGGGGCATATTGCTCCCCGCTTTGCCGCTGCCCGGGTCGACAGAGAGCTCGACCGCTACTTCGGGGCTGCCCGGGGTTTGGCGGATCAGCATATCGAGCCCGGAGCCATGACCAAATGGTTTGATACCAACTACCACTACATTGTGCCCGAGATCGGTCCGTCGACCCGTTTCGAAGCCCGGCCCGCGGCCCTGGTCGATCAGATCCGGGAGGCCCGAGAGGGGGGCTATACGCCGAAGGTGCAGCTTCTGGGTCCGGTAACCTACCTCTACCTGTCTCGCGGGATAGACGGCTTTCCAGTGCTCTCCGTACTGGAGGATTTGCTTTCAGCCTTTAGGGGGATTCTAACGTCCCTGGCCGAAGAAGGCATCCGGTGGGTCCAGATCGACGAGCCGATCCTGGTGCTGGATACCCTGAACCAAGACTGGCGCCAGGCCCTCGCCCGGAGCTACGCCGTCCTGGGCCGGTCCAGGGCTATCCCCGGGACGGACGAGGCCGCCGGGTCTGACTCCCAAGATACGCCGAAGTTGCTGCTCACAACCTATTTCGAGGATGTGGAGGAAGAGCTGGAAACCCTTCTGGCCCTGCCGGTGGACGGCATTCACCTGGATTACCAGCGGAACAAGGGACTGCTGGACACCGTCCTCGAGGGCCTGGGCCCGGACCGGGTATTGAGTCTGGGGATGGTGGACGGCCGCAGTCCCTGGCGGGAGCATATCCCGGCCCTGGCGGAAGAACTGGCTCCCCTTTACCAAGACCTGGGAGACCGGCTCTGGCTGGCACCCAGCTGCAACCTGCTGCATCTGCCCTGGAGTATTGCCGGGGAGGATCTACCCAGGGAGCTTGAGGGGGTATTGGGCTTTGGGGTTGAAAAGCTTCAGGACCTGTCCGCCCTGGGAGCAGTCTTGGAGGGGCATTCGAATCACCTTGATACCATCCAAAACCGGACTGCCCCCTGGGGTTCGGAAGAGCTGGAGGACTCGGCGGACGACCTGGTTGATCGCCAGGATTCTAGTACCCGGGAGGCGCTCCAGGCTGAGGCCCTCGGTTTGCCCCGGCTGCCCACCACCACCATCGGCTCCTTTCCCCAGACCCGGGAAATCCGGGCCCTGCGCCGGGCATGGACCCGGGGAGAGCTGGGAGCAGCGGACTACCAGGCGGCGATCCGGGATGTAATCCGGGAGAACATACGGATCCAGGAGGAGATCGGCCTGGATGTCTTGGTCCACGGCGAGCCTGAGCGCAGCGATATGGTGAGTTTTTTCGCAGAGCGGTTGGATGGAGTGTGGGCGAGCCGGGGGGGCTGGGTTCAGTCCTACGGAAGCCGCTGTGTGAAGCCTCCGGTCATCTTCAAGCCGGTGTCCCGGAAACCGGATCTGGGTTGGGAGTGGGTGACCTTCGCCCAGAGCCTGACCAAAAAACCGGTGAAGGGCATGCTGACAGGACCGGTTACCATTTTGAAGTGGTCCTTCGCCCCCCCGAATGTGGCGCCCCAGGTTATCGCCAACAACATTGCCCGGGCCCTCCGGGAAGAGGTTTTGGAACTGGAAACCCAGGGTATCGCCATTATTCAGATTGACGAGCCCGCCTTCCGGGAGGTGCTGCCCCTGAAGCGCAGCAGGTGGTCCCAGGCCCTTGACTGGGCGGCCAGGGCCTTCCGTCTGAGCCACAGCGGGGTAAAGAGCGAAACCCAGATCCACAGCCACATGTGTTATTCGGATTTTAACAGCATCTTCCAGGGGATTAAGGCCATGGATGCCGATGTGATCAGCATCGAAACCAGCCGCTCCAAGGGCGAGCTGTTTGCCGAGCTTGCCGAGAAGGGCTATACCCAGGGGCTCGGCCCGGGGGTGTACGACATCCACAGCCCCCTGATTCCCCGAACCGAAGAGATCCGGGAGCGCCTGGAGCGGGCCTTGGCTCACCTTGATCCGGCCAGGCTCTGGGTGAACCCCGACTGCGGTCTGAAAACCCGGACCTGGCAGGAGACCCGGCCGGCCCTGGAGGCCCTGGTTGCCGCCGCCCGGCAGCTCCGGGAGGCCAGGAAACCCCGGCAGGCCTGATTGTAATACCTGGGATCGGGGCTCCTTTGGGGTGCTTGGCTCGGCCCCGGGGTCCCGGGACTAACTATCCGGGAGTGATAGCTCGGGCCCATGGTCCCGGGCCGAGAGGGGCCACCCTGGAAGATTGGGGCCGTGGGGGGCGGCGGGCGGATTTGCCTAACTGGGCCGAGAGGGGCCACCCTGGAAGATCGGGGCCTTGGGGTGCGGCGGGCGGATTCGCAAGACCGGGCCCGTGGGGCACCCGGGAGCCTGGAGCGGCACCCCTCATTTCGAATATCTAGTGGGCAAAGGGTTGTACCATTGCACACCGGCGACACCACCCTTGGGTGGAGTTACCGGCTGCTCCACTATAGGTGGTGTGGTTTACAACCCTTTGCGCACTAGGGTTCTAATACCGCACCACCCTGCTGACGGCCGGGGTGGTGTTTTGGGCTAGAGGTCGGCGATGTAGGGTTCACTGCGCATCCAGGGGGTTTCTACGTCCTGGAGGAAGTAGTTCGGCCAATCATGAGGGCCCTGGGTTGCGGTATTCATGGCCTCTATTCCCCGGCAGAGGGCTTCCAGATCCTCGGGGCGGCGGTGTTCCACCAGGGTATGGATGAGGTCCAGGAGGTTCTCGGGTTTTTCCGGGGCGGACTGGACCTCGGCGAGCATCCACTTATGGTAGGGGTAGAGCAACCTGTTGTGGTTCAGAACGATACGACAGGCGTAGAGCACGACATTCTGTACCGCCGTTGCAATGAGGTAGGGGTTTTGGTGTTTGTTCCCCTCATAGAAGTACCAGCGCCAGGCCTGGAGCTGGGCGTAGAAGCGTTCTGCCAGGGCTGACTGTTGTTCATCGGGAAAGCAGGCGGCCCGGAAAACCAGGGATTCTAGGGCAGAGTCCCGGATTATCAGGGGGAAGCAGTCCTTGAAGGCGTAGCGGCTTGGCTGGTTTCCCTGGCGGGCTACCGTGTCCAAATACACCGGGGTGATGAACTTTCCGTCCACATAGCCGCCCTGGTAGGTGCTCAGGTCGGCGCTGAAAAAAAGCAGGTTGCCGGCCTGCTTTCTGATCTGGTAGTCCTGTTCTGAAATGATGAGGATGATGTCTACGTCTGAGTCGGCTTTGGCGTAGCCGTGGGCCAGAGAACCGCCGACGTAGAGGGCGAGGATTTCCGGATCGTCCTGGAAGCGAGTACGGACATTCGCCAGGGTGGTGCGGTGATGGTCGTATTCTAGGTGGTCGAGGGTCATGGGAGCTCCTGAAAGTGGTATGAATAGAGTGTAGCATGGGTGTTGGCCGGGCATGGGAATCACCATAAAAAAAACCGGTCCGGAGTGAACTTCCGGACCGGCGGAGAGATAAGAACAGCTCAAGGGTCACAGGCACCCTGGGTGATCATTTTTCCCAACGGATGTTGTCCAGGCTGATGCTGTTGGTTGCGCCGGCGCTGTTGCCCGTGGTGGCGTAGCGGTCGGCGATGACGAAGGTAGCGAATACCTGCTCCATGTTGATGGTTGCCGAGGCGTCCTGTCCGTAGGCCGGGGCGGCGCTGGGTACGATGTCGCTGATGGGGATGGATACGGCGTGCCAGACGTTGTCGTTGGCGTAGCCGTAGCTGTTGGATGCGGGATCGATGGTCAGGTACACATCAACGCCCATCTGGTCGGAGGTGTTGCCCGTGAAGAATCCTACCTCGATCTTCCCGGGATAGTCGGTTTTCACGCTGAAGTTCAGGGTTCCCGCCGCTTCAAAATCGCTCAGGTCCACGGGGTCGGTAACACTCAGGGTCATGCCCCAGCCCCAGACCTTGGGTGTAGGGGTGATGATGGCGAAGGTGGCGCCTTCCGGGGGATTCGTTTCGCCGGTGGCCACCGATGCGGTGGTGCCGTTCTCCCAGGCGTTCCAGGTGTTGCTTGAGGCTACCTCGCCATCGGCGGCTTCGGCGTCCCGGTGGAGGATGAAGGTGTCGGCGGTGATTTTAGCTGCATCGGCGGGAGGGTTGTAGTAGACCGCGTCGGCATCGGTGTAGCCGCTGCCGGAGAGGACGTACTTTTCTTCCCGGCTGACATTCCAAAGACCCCAGTTATCGTCGGCCTGCTTCCAGGGTTCGTCAAAGGCTTCGAAGTAGAACATTCCCTTGGGCCGGGTGAATCCGTCTCCCGGGGATGATCCTGCAGCGCCGTAGGCCCAGGCCATCATGTCGGTGAAGTACCGGGCATGGTTAACCGGGTGGGCGGTGTACTGGGCCGAACCTACGGTGGCGCTGGGGACGCTCTGCCATCCGGTTTCGCCGATGACTATGGGGATGTCAATGCCTGCGTCATCCAGGGCGCTGCGGACGGCGGTAAAGTTTGCCTTGGCGTAGGCCAGGGCGGCGTCCATCATGGCGTCTGCCCGCTCGGCTTCGGCGACGGTTTCCTGGCGCCATTGCCAGAGGTTGTAGCCTGCGTCCCAGTAGGCGTAGGTATGGATGGCGGCAAAGTCGACTTCCCGCCAAACCTGGGCGGTATCGTAGCCGCTGCCCATGGCGTAGGGCGCATAGTTGTCGTTCACCGTTACCGGCTGGGTAATTCTTCCCCGGACGTCCCGGATGTAGGCAACCATATCCTTGGGCGGTACGGCCACAAAGGACCAGTCTACCAGGACCTCGTTCCCTACGCTCACCGCCACAACAATATCCTTATTCTCATTGGCCAGGCGTACCGCCTCGTCTATCTGCGCCTGGTTTTGGGACCCGTAGGTGGCATCGGCTCCATAGAGGTAGGCGCCTAACATGACCTTGAGGTCCAGGCTGTTGTCCTTGATGACCTTGATGGTCCTCTGGCCGTGGGTGGAGGTGTCGTAGAGGCGGATGAGTCCGAAGCCCTCGGAAACGAGGAGATTGAGGTCTTCCAGGATCTGGGCCTCGGAGGGGTAGATTTTTTCTCCCGGGCTCTGGCCGGTGCGGTATCCCGAGTAGGCGATGGCCTTCCGGGCCCAGATGGCGTCATCCAGGGGCCTGAGGGTGAAATCCGGATCTGGATTGGGTTGGGGATCGGGATCTTCGTCGACAAAGTTACAGCTTCCGAGGATGAGTAGTAGGCTAATCATCAGCACCCCCGCAATCAGGCCCGAGGCCCGTTTTTTTGTTGTTTTTTTTAATGGGTTCATGGTTTTCTCCTGCAAGAACAGGCTGGGTACCGGGTACCCAGCCTGAACGCCAGTGTTCGTATTGACAGGGTGATCCTGTCAAACACTCTTACTGTGCGACATCAAAATATACATCGGTGATGTATATGGCCGTTTCCGTGAGACCTGCCTGGAAGCGAAGGATTCCCACCTCTGTATTGCTGCCCAGATCGCCGTATCCGGATAGGGGTACGGTTATTTCCGTCCAGCCGTTGCCGAGATCTACCCCGTAGTCCGCAATGGCGTAGGAGATTTCTTCGGTGGTGGCTCCGGGGAATTTAACCGCTACATCGGTCAGCTCGGTACTCTTGAGTTTGAACTTCAGGTTGTCATAGCCGACGGCCGCACCGGTGGAGTACTGGGTAAAGGCGAGGGCGAATCCCGGGGTTCCTGATCCCCAGAGGTTAGAACTGGTGGTTACCTCAATGACGGGGTTGTAGGTGGGATCGTCTGCATAACTTGCATTGAAGGCAGATCCGGAGTCCCAGTGCGCCAGGGTATTGGTAACGTCTACCGTTTCAGTGGTTCCGTAGAGATAGGCATCCTCGGTCGGAGCGGCCACGGTCAGGGTTGCCGGTACATCGGTATCCGCGCTCACCTGAGTAACCGAGCTGAAGCCCACATAGCCGGACATGGACACGCTTACCGGGTATTGCCGGGGCTCAACCGTGAAGGTTGCTACACCTGAGGCGTCAGTGGTGGCCTCCATGTTGGTGTTCAGCTTAACCGTTGCGCCCTCAATGGGGTCGGTGCCGTCATCTACGGTAACAGACAGGCTGTAGGTAGTCAGGGCGGATTCCTGGGGTTTTAGGCTGATGTTGTCCAGATATACCGTAGCAGCCTGACTATTTGAGGATACATTTCCTAACCCGATATTCAGTTTCAGGGTCGGGGTTGCGCCTAAACCAGAGAGATTTACCGTGGCTTCATAGGTGGTCATTTCCGTGCCGAGCAGGAAGTCGAGGTTTGTGGGACTGGCTGCAACCTCGGTCGGCGCAATTTCAATCCTCATATCCCGGGCTACCGATGCACGGGCATCGAAGGACAGGGTGTAGTCACCAGCCTCAGGTACTGAGATACCTTCCTGCCAGAACTGAACACCCCACCAGGCATTCCCTGTAGCAGGTATGATAATTTCCGCCTCGCCGTCAACCACCGACGCGGTGGTATTCCCGGCCTCTGACCAGAGTTCCCAGGAATCGGTTAAGCCTTGGGTGAAGCTTCCGTTGGGGATGATCCCCGTATCAACGGCGGCCACAACCGTTACCGCTGTCGTAGCGGTCTTACCATCGTAGGTGGCGGTGATGGTGGCGGTTCCTTCGGCAACACCGGTAACAACCCCGGCTGCAACGGTAGCGGTGCCCTCGGCGCTGCTGGACCAGGTGACATCGGCAGCGGCTAGGGCTTCCGTCGTTTCGTCATCATAGCTGGCCGTTACGGCAATGGCTGCGCTGTCCTGGCCTACCTCGATGGTGATGGTAGCGGGATCGGCTGCGATGGACTCCAGGGTGGCTTGGGTGTCTGCCGCAGTCACGGTTACCGCCACGGTGGCAGTTTTTTCCTGGTAGGTGGCGGTGATGGTTGCGGAGCCCGGGGCTACTGCGGTTACCACACCCTTGCTAACCGTGGCTATGGCGGAAGCGCTGGTGGACCAGGTTACGTCAGTGGCGGCAACATCCGCAGTGGATGTGTCAGCAAAGGTGGCTTCCACGGCCAGGGCAGGGCTGGTATCGCCTGCTGTCAGTGACAGGGTGGCCGGGGTGACGGCGATGGACTCCAGGGCGGCTGGTAGAATATTGTCGGAACAGCCGCTGAGTATGAGTACCAGCACCAAGATCATTCCATACAGAGCATTTCTGTAAGCCTTCATAAAAACCTCCTCGTACCGGTCTGTTGTTCCTCAGGTCCGGTACACTCTTCTGTTCTCCGCCTGTCGGCGGGCTGCTAATCCGAGGCTGTCCCCGGGGATTGCTTTGCTAATAGCGGGCCGGATCCGGGGCGTCAGGATTGACGCCGGGAGCCGGGCGCTTGTATTCCCATTCGTTAGTAGGTCAAATCCACGTAGAGGGTGAACTTGTTCAGACTGCCCTCTCCGGGTTCATCATCCGCCGAGTAGGTGCCGAAGCTCCGTCCTGAAGCTGCAAGGCCTATCCGGGTCTCGGTGGTCATCATGCTGGGGGTATCGAAGCCGTAGGCGATTTCACCGTGCCACTGGAGGGGATAGGTAATGTTGAACTGACGATGCCATACCTCGGGGCCCCAGGCGCTGAAATCCGCCCCGCCGCCGATGAAGAGGTTGCGGTACCGCATATCCAGGCCGAGGCCGATGAAGTTGACCAGACGTTCGCTTTCCCCGGTACTCTGCTGGGTGCCGATGCGACCGTCGAAGTTGATCTTCAGGCCGGGTAAGGGGTTGCTGTATACCTTTCCAGCCAGGGTCCAGAGACCCGAGGCCTCAGGTAATCCCGAGGGGAAGGCAAACCAGGCGCCGTCGGCGGCCTTGAATACCCCGGCATCGGTGGGACCGGCGTAAAAGGTGTAGAGGAAGGAAAGGGAGGCGGCGATTTTCGCGTTTTCCCGGTCCTGGACGTTCCAGTCGTGGAAGTAGGTGGCGCCTTCGGGGTCGAAGGTGGCGACTACCTCGGCTTCGATGGTTTCGCGGTTCCAGTACACCGCGAAGGGATCGGTGAGATTCGACCGGAGGGTGTAGCTGCCCACGGCGGTCATGGGGTCCACCAGGGGTTTACGCCACCTGAAAATGCCCTCGGCGGTAAAATCACCGTAGATGAATCGGGCGCCGGCGTTGATTTCCCGGCGGTTTCCCGCCCCGGAATCAGCGACCTGGAATCCGGACCGGGGGATCATCGGATTGCCTGCGGCGACCAGCCCGGCTTGAAGGTACTGGGCCCAGATCCTGGTATATCGGATGATGTCCGTACCCAGGCGGACCTTGAAGGCCAGGGTGTCCAGATAATCGATGGTATCTTCGGTTACGGCTATATCCGAACCGTTCACACCACCCCCGGGCTCGTCGGCCGGTCCGGATTGGTAGAAGGTTTCTCCCACGGATTCGGAACCGGAAAACAGCACCCCGGCTTCAGCAAAAAGGTAGGGACCGATGCCTAGACTTCCCGAGAGGCTTGCCCGGCGACCGGGGATCTCCCCGGGGTATGCGTTTTCCCGGGCGGCGAACTCTTCAAGATACATCAGCCCGAAGGAACCGGTGACCCCGTCCCCGGTAAACTCCCGGTAGTAATTTGCTGCTACCAGGGGCAGGGCTCCCCAGTACACCTCGGGTCCGATAGCCAGGCGCAGTCCCTGGAGGGCTTGCTTGCCGTCGAGCTGCAGGCCCAGGGGTGCATCCGAACCGTCCTTATCCATACCCAGGCGATCCCAGGCCTCGGGCATGAGATTGAAGGCATCACCGTGGAGCATCCAGTCCGGTCGTCCCGACCGGTAGTACCCCGTCAGATCGAAGAGATCGTTAGAATAGGTGAATTCTCCTGCATAGAGGTTTATGTGGCCGTCGGTTTCGCCGGTCGTATCGTCGTATCCGAGGTACTTCGGCGCCTCACCCCAGGCAGGGAGGATGGGATTCGCCCAGACCTTGAGGGTGGTGAATCCAGTGAGGTTATCCAGGGGTTGCAGCCCCAGGGTCAGGGTTAACTCCTGGCCGTTGGTGAAGGCCGCATCGGTCATCCAATCTGCGGCGATGGTCTGATCATCCGCAGCGATCCGTCCTTCAACCCGGGCGGTGAAGCCCTGAAGACTGATGGGATTCCATGCCTCTTCTTCCTTAATGCCATTTGCCTCGCCCCGGGCGAGCACCGAACTGCTGGCTGCCGCGGCAAAGTGGTCGGCTACATCGGTGCTGCTGGAATCGTAGAGGGGCAGTTTCCAGAGTTCCTGGAGCAGGTAGTAGGCGGCCCGGGGGATCCGCCGGTGGATGCCGTCGTCCTTGCGCGGGCTCTGAGCGACTATGCCGAACCATTCCTCCTGCATATTGTTAACCCCGGGAACGGCATCATGGGCATAGGCGCCGTTGCTCCAGGTACCCTCGGTGTCATGAACATCCAGGTTCTCGGTCTGGAGGTGTTTCCACCACTCGTCCATCCACTCGAAGACGAATCCTCCGATTACATTCTGGCTCTTACCCTTGCCGTAAGACTGCTGATAGATTTCCCGCCACTGTTCGAAGATGTACCGGGCCTGATTGAACTGGTCTTCTTGCTGGGTAGCAGCGTTCCATGCCTCGGCACCGAGCTCGGTGTAGACGATGGGAACCCCCAGGGATTCGACGCTCTGGTAGAACAGGTCCTGGGCGGCCCCTCCCCGGTAGGTATTGACCCCGAGTACATCCAGGCTGGGTACCAGCTCCTCTATTAAATTCAGGTACTGGATATCCCCGTTGACGATGCCGTAGGGATGGGCGGTGCTGATCTGTTTTGCTTCGGCAATGGCTTCCTCAAACAGGCTGTACAGGTAACCGGCCCGGACCTCGGAGCGCTGGCCTACGGGAAGATCCTGTATTACACCGGAATCCCATTCCAGGCCGTAGTTGTTTTCATTCCCGAAGAGGAACATGAGAACCCCCGGAACGTCCTTGTAAGTTTCTACTACCTCCAGGGTGTCCCGCTTTATAACCTCCCGGCTGTATTTATCCGAGTAGTCTGTCAGGGGGTACCAGATGCCCCGGGCGCTCACCCCGTAACGGCCGAAAAGGGGGTTTACGATGGTGTAGATTCCGTATTGCCGGTAGAAATAGGTTATCCACTTGGGAGGGACATCGGAAAACACCCGGATGGCGTTTACTCCCATGTCCTTCATGAGCCGGGCGTCCCGGTCAATCATTTTTTTGATGATGTCCTCGGGCTGATCCCAGAGGTTGTAGGTGTAGTTTTCCCCGATGGGAATGTAGGACCATACGACCCCCTTGACCTCGAAGGGTTCGCCTTTCACGAACAGCCGTAGACCGCCCTCATCCCGGCGGATCTCGCTTACTACTCCGGCGGAAGAGCCGGCAGCGGGGCTGTCAGCCTGGGCCCAGAGACCGGAACCGAGCAGGAATATACTGATTAGAATTACTATGAGCCGTTTCATTGGGCAGCCTCCTGGGGAAGTACAATCTCGGCATCGCCCCACACCGATGCATCAAAATAGGGGTCGTCCTTTTCGCTCATCCAGTGGATGAGCCGATCGCGTTCACTGGAATCTCCGTCGTTAATCTGGAACTCAACCCGGAGCTTTTGGCCCAGCCTGAGGTCCGAGATGCCTAGCAACGCCAGAGGAATGGCAGCCTCAATGCGGTATCCGTTCTCCCGGAACCGGACCCTGGCATCGGTTTCTTTGGTGAAGTCCACATCGTTGATTGAGAGGGAGTAGACCGCGGGATCGGTCTTGCTGGCCGGTACAACCCGGATATGGTTGTCTGTGGGGGTAAAATCCCGGTGGGGTGTGGTATCGGTACCGATGAAGAATTCCACCGAGTCGTTTCGCCATGCTCCGGCGGGGGGCAGCTTATTTTCGTTGGGTACATCGTCGGTAATGTCCGCATAGAGAAATAGGTTTGCGCCGTCGGTAGCCATGGTAAAGTCTCCCGAGGCATCGGCGGGGATGAATCCGCTGCCGTACACCACCACGTAGGGCTGGGCCGAAACAAGTCCACGCCACTCGGTGAACACGCCGTCTATGGCCACGCCGTCCTCAAGCCAAAAAACCGGAGCGACCTGCCCTACCGGGGGCTCACGGTCTTCCATCTGGCCGCTGACATCGGGCATCCACGGCGGCTCAATGGCCACCTTCGCAGTGGTTGTCCAGCATCCCATGAGCACCAGGGGTAGGACGGCCAGGAGGATTAGGCCTTGGAGAAGTCTGATCCGGCCGTTCCGGGTCCCCGGGGGAATATTTTTGATTGGTATCATAGTGATCTCCCATGTATCTGAACCCGGCGGGAACTGTTTCGCCTCCCCCGGGCTTCTGATCCCGGAAATACGGTGTTCCGGGGGAGGACGAATGATTTTAGTTGGTTTCCGCCCTCAACTAACATCATAAATCCGTATTGTTTATGTCGTCAACAAACAATTTTCTTTTTTTCAGGGAAACCGGAAATGAAAGTTCTTTCATCTGTACATCAGCTCCCGGCAGCCCAGGGATTAGTCCTCCCAGGGGCTGATACTGGTTCGTAGGTAGAAGAACAGCCGAAGGATTAATAATGCCCCCGGGGGGGATGGGCCAAAAAGCCGGGACTGGGTGTGGTTCGGGACTGGGTGTGGTTCGGGACTGGGTGTGGTTCGGGACTGGGGCGGGGGCGTTACGGGGGCGGCGAGCCCCCGTAGAGGGGGCAGCGCAGGCCGGGTACCGGCCGGAGCGAGGGGGAGACTTCCCCCCTTGGAAACAGGGTATGGAGGAATCCCGGGGTGGTCCGGGTCAGCAGGGGGGCGCTGAGGTTGGGGGAGCCGGGGTTATTCCAGGACGGTTTTTAACAGGTCGAATCCACAGGCGTAGGCTTGCTGGGTGTTGCTGATGGTGGGGACGCTGAAGAGTCGTTCGATGAACATGCAAGCGGCGCCGAAGGCTACGGTTTCCCGGCCGAGGTCGGTGAAGCGGACTTCGCAGGCTGCGGGGGTATCGTAGGACCAGTTTTCTTGGATTTTGTCCTGAAGGATTTTGGAGAGGTTTTCCCGGTGGGGGGAGAGGTCGCCCAGGATGATGACCTGGCTGAGGTTAAAGGTGTTCACCAGGAGGGACAGGTTGATGGCCAGCTCCTCGAAGGTTTTGACCAGTACCGCCTCGTCGGAGACCATCTTTGCGGCTTCTTCGTCGGAGATGGAGAACTGGGTGGAATGGAAGGTCTTGCAGAAGACACTCTGAAATTCCCCGGCGGAGAAGTTTTTTCCATAGTGGACGTGTTTATTGAGTACGATTCCCAAGCCTACCCCGATGCCCTGGAGGGGCGCGCCGCTTATCCGGGTGCGCCGCAACTCCACCAGAACAGACAGGAAATTCTCCGCAGCCTCCAGCTTATCCTTGAACAGCTCGCCCCAGCAGCAGGAGTTGGCGTCGTTCTCCACCAGAACCGGGACGTCAAAATACCGGGTAATGATGGGTTTAAGGTCCAAGGTTTCGTCTATATTAAGGGGATTCGAACGCAGGATGATTCCCTGGAAGGGATCGATAATTCCCGGCAGGGTGACTACAACTCCCATGGGTTTCATGGGCAGCTCCGCGCACCGAGCGGTCAGGCGCTGCATGGCCTGCTCGATAACCTGCTGAAGGCTGGTATTCTCCTCGGTAAGGGTTTCCGAGAGGGTAAAGAGGATGGATCCGTCGATGGTAACCCCCACGGCGAACCAGCGGTCGGTTTGTACCTCCATGCCGATGACAAAGCCAATCTTGTTGTTCAGCTGAAGAAAATCCGGCCGGCGCCCGCCCCGGGGGGTGGAGACTCCCTTATCGGCGGGTTCAACGATATTATAATCGTCCAGGGTGTACATGATTTTAGAGACCGTGGAGCGGTCCAGGCCGATCTGCCGGGATATCTCGATCCGGCTGATGGGCTGCTGGTGGTAGAGGCAGTTGAGAACCCGGGAAATGTTGAAGCTGGAAACTTTATCGATGGTCATAGTTCTTGCATGCATTATTGGTGGCATCGCCAGTGTTGTCAATGAAGAAAGCCCCTTCCCGCCCAGTTATGTCCCCGGCGGATCAATAAAGCATCGGGCGCACGGGGTTGTCCGCTATGCCTGGTAGTAGGAGCCCCGTCTAGAACCCAGCCCAGGGATGGCGTCGCCGGCATGAACGGTTCCACCCGTTAGGGCACGAAAAAGTGTGAAAAAAAGTGATCCGTTTAAGGTTGGTTTAAGGTTCTCCAGCGGATAATCACCCTAAGAAACCAACCCAAAGGAGATTAGGATGAAAAAAACACTAGGGGTTATTGCAGTATTACTGCTGCTTGTGGGCCTGCTTGCAGGCTGTGACGGTATGGTTATCATCGGAAACGATCTGGCTGGTCATACCTGGGAAGGAAGAGTGGATGTGTTAGGGCTTGCCGGTGCTGACTACGAACTTCGGTTCTTGACCGCATCTACCGGTGAGTACTGGGAGCAGGTTGACGTACTGGGCGGACTCGGTGTTGCGCAGGCAGAAACCACCGATTTTACCTACGAGTTTGATCCCATTGAAATGACCGGTTCCATCGATTTTTCTGATGGTGATTACTGGACCTTCAAAATCGAAACCAACAACGACTTGACATGGACCGACAGCGGTTACAACTACACCGCAACCTATAAGTAATAGGTACCGGGGTTCTGTAACCACAGGTTTACAGGCCGAACCGAGCCAATTGTAAATGAATGTGGCGATTGGTTTTGAATTTCGAAGGGGGTGTGCTCCAGAAGCGCACCCCTTTTTTATAGGGAAGGGCCACGGAGCATTCTATAAGTCCACCCATGGGTGGTGTCGCCGGGGTGCAATGGTACAACCTTTTGCGCACTATATACTGTTCAGACGTAGACTCCTCGCATAGATGGCGTTTTACATGACCTACAAGATACCGATAGGGTGCCTGGAGCTACTGACCTGGTGTAAATACCCGTACAGAACTGATGAGAATTGCCGGTCTTGGTGTGTATCGGTGGAAGGCTCTTTTCTACTCACAAAAAAACCCACCCGGCACCGTGGTACCGGATGGGCAGGGAATGTAGACCCCGGCTGTAGAGAAGCCGGGGCAGTAGAATTACCCTGTAATCCGCCGCTTAGTCATTCACGTATTCGATGGAGATGGCGGTAATGGTGATGGAGGTTTTGCTGTCCGCCCGGAGCTGGATGAAGGCGTTGGCCAGGGACTCGCTGTTCTGCTCGAAGTAGACAGGATCGATGAGGTATTCGACGGTTCCCCCGGCCTCGCTCAGGGCTGCGTCGGGACTTAGGATGGGGGAGATTTTGTCGACCGGGGGATCGGCTAACTCGTCTGCCGCCCGGTAGAGCACCGATTTAGATTCGCTGGTGGTATTGTTGTTCAGGTAGAACCGGAATCCGTCGGTTTTTCCGTCCGTGTTGGAGTAGGCCGAGTAGGTAAGGACGATTTTCGCCGTACTGGTGAAATTAAACTCCCCGTCATCTACATTGACATCCGCGGCGGTAGCCAGGGTGGTGTCCAGGGTGGCGCTTCCGATGTTAAACCGGCCGTCGCTGAGGATGAAGCTGCCGTCGACTTCCGGGGTTTTTGAGCCGCCCCGGCTGACCATGGTCTTTCCGTCGAAGGTTACCGCACCGCTGGTCATATCGAAGTGGGGGCCTGCGGAATTCCAGTTCCAGATGAGGGTCTCTGATTCGGTAACGGTTACGGTTACGCTCTGGGAGGCGCCGCCGGCGTCGGTGGCTGTAGCGGTGATGGAGGCGGTTCCCAGGGATATACCGGTGACAACCCCGGTTTCGGCATCCACACTGGCGATGGTGGGTGCGTCGGATGACCAGGTGACGCTTTGGTCGGTGGCGTTATCCGGGCTTGCAGTGGCGGTCAGGGTTGTGGTCAGCCCCTTCATGACCGAGGTTTCACCCGAGATCGTCAGGGAGTCCACCAGGATTGTCTCTGCAGAGATGTTCAGATCGTAGGTGTCGATAAATCCCTTGTCCACGGTGGTTACGGTAATGACCGCGGTTCCCGCACCCTGGACGGTCACCAGGCCGGTCCCGGAAACCGTGGCAACAGCTTCATCGCTGGAGGACCAGGTTACCCCGGTGTTGTCGGCGTGCTCCGGAGAGACCGCGGCGGTCAGCTGGATGGTATCTGCCTGAGCGGCCTCCAGGGAGTTTTGGTAGTCATAGGTGTCGTTGGCGTTGACCGCGGGGCCGTCTATGGCAACCCCGGATACAGCCACAGGGCTGGAGGCAATTTCCTGGGTTTCGAACTCCAGGGTCTGGTTTTCTCCGCTGCCGGTGTAGATTTTAATGTTCGAAAACGTAACATCGGCGCCGTTGGCGGTGAGTCCCAGGTAGACGGGGGCCGTGCCGGTGAGTTTATCCGAGAGCTCAGCGGCGCTGAGGCTGCCCGCGGCGACCTCCGAGGCGTCCTTACTGGCCAAAATGCGGAAGCTGTAGCCGTCGGCGGTCCGGGAGACCTCCAGGATCCGTTCCACCTGCCAGGCATCGTCGGTCTGGGCAAGGTTGGGGCTTCCGGCGCTGTTGGTACCCAGGGATCCGGTGTAATAGGGCCGCACATCCCCCCGGGTCCGGTAGAACATGGCAGCCAGGGCGGTGGCATCTCCGAATTCGCCTGAGGCGGTTTCAGCGTAGGCGCCAAGGGTGACGCCCCGGTTGGAGGAAATGGGTCCGAAGGGCTCGTTGATGTGCACCCGGGCCTGAATGGTGAACTCACCGGTTACCGGGGTTTTAAAGAGGATGAAGCTGTTCTTGGTGAGGGTATCCTTGACCATGCCGTCCTCGGAGGTGTTCACCAGGGTCAGGGCATAGTTCAGCAGACCCGGCAGTTCTGGGGTGGTTCCCTCCCCTACCGAGGCCTGGTTGTATAGGAAAAAGTCATCGGCGATGCTTTGGACTCCCCCGGCGGCAACAACCTGGACGGTTGCCTGGGCCTTAATACTGGGATCCTTGGTGGAAGCCAGGGTAATGGTTGCCGTTCCCTCTTTTTTAGGGGTTACTAATCCCGTTTCGTTCACCGTGGCAACGGTCTGGTCGGAGCTCGTCCAGGTTATGCCCGAGGTAGCGTCTTCGGGGGTAACCGTGTAGGTTAATTGCAGGGTTTTTCCCATCTCCAGGGTAAGGGTTCCGCTGGCGGTGATGGATACCGCCGTCACGTCCTTTACAAGGTCGCCGGGATCGTCCCCCCCGGGATCCGGGCCGACCCCCGGGCAGGCGGTGAGCAGAGCAGCGACTGCCAATACGAGCACTGCAAAACGTCCGTTCTTCTTCATTGTATTCTCCTTTCTTCCGCCAGGCCGGGCCCGGCGGCTATTCGTATAGTTCGTACGCACCCACCGGGGTGGCGACCGCACCGGTTCTCAGCCGGAGGAACTCCCCCAGATCGAAGGTGCCGTCGCTGTTCCGGCGGATGAAGCCCTGCTGACCGGCGGCCGCCCGTTGGGAGCGGTCTTCGGTCCAGAGAGGGACCTGGGTATCCAGGACGTCGGAGACCGTCAGGGTGGTGCCGTTGATGTTCTGGGTGGCGGTGCCCCGGGTGGAGCCCGTCCCCTCGCCGTACCAGGCGAAGCCGTCGACGGGGTACCGCAGATACACCTTGTCCTCCCTGCGGTTGGTGCCGTCCTCCTCGGTAGGATCGCTGTAGAGGGAGAGCAGCCCCTCTATGGTGGCGGCCAATCCCCGGACGTTGTTTGAACCGTCGTAGATGGTAAAATTCCGGCTGTCAGCTCCTACCTTGATGCTGAACTCCCCGCCGTTGTCGAAGGAGGTGACATGGTCCAGTTGGATGGCGGGATTCGAATTGCTGGTGAATCCGTGGGCCCCGTTCTGGAAGGCCAGGGAATGGGATACCTGGTGGGGGACTGCCAGGCCCTCGCCTCCGAGCTTGAAACCGTTGCGCCCTGCCTGGGTTTTGGTTCCGTCCATGAGGATGCCGTTGCGGTAGGCAATGCAGTACTGGATGACAACAGGCTGAATGGCTCCAGTTTCTTTCTTGGTAAACAGGTCCCAGCCGTCATCACCGTTGTTGTGGGCGATGCACCATTCAAAGCGGTTTCCCTCCCCCACGGTGAGCTTGGCGGCGAACCCGTCGGCATCGGTCTGGGCCGCATCTTTGTTGTTATAGGATTCGCTGTAGCGGATGGTATTGTTCCGGGGCCACATGCTCTTGGGTTCCGCACTGCGGCCGCTGATTTGAAGGCCGGTATCGCCGTGGTTGTAGGTTTGGACCCACTCCACCAGGTTGTTGCTGCCCATGACAACGAATCCTTTAACCTTGTCCGGGGTGTTGCGGATATGAATACCCGAGATTTCCCAGTAGTTGCCCCCAAGAACAGCCCCGGTAGCCTGAATATTCTTCTGAAAGTCGACGAACACCCTGTCCCGGGTCTCAGCCTCAATTCGTTTGGGGCTGCCGTACCGGCCGTTGTTGTACCGGGGTATTTCCAGGGACCGCAGGTTGTAGGTTCCCTCGGTCATGATGATGGTCTGGCCGGGCAGCACAAAACTAATGGCGGTTTGGATATCCAGAGGGCTTGCCTGGGTACCGTGGTTGTACCGGCTCCCCCCGGGAGAAACGTAGATGGGGGTTGAGACGGAGCCATAACTTCGGCGTTCCACCGTTAGGGTTTTGCTGATGGGCTGGACATCCGACAGGGCGTAATCCTGCTCAACCTCGGGGTAGAACATGACCTGAAAGGTGGTGTCTCCGGGTTCAAGCTGGTATACCGGCACCTCAAAGAGCATGAAGGGCTCCACGGCCGCGCTGGTGGGTTCGGTCATCCAGGTTCCCGGGGCGTACTCGGCGCCCTCGACCATGATTCCGTTCTGGCGCAGGCTGATGTAGCCCCGTACATTGGACCGGGCATAGAGGGTGTACTGACCGTCCGAATTGGTCCGGGGGGAGAGGACGGAGAATTCCGGGGTAAAGATTTCCGGTTCGGGCTGCTCCCGGGGTGCATCCTGGGATGCCAGGGATTCCGAATAGGAGATGTTGGAAACCAGGATGTCCGCCGATCGGGCCGCAAAGAGGCCGACATAGAAGTAATCCTCCTGAATGACCGAGAGCACATCCGGTTCGGGGATGAAGTATTCCTGGAAGCTCCCCTTACCCGGGGGCGGATGGATGGTCGAGATGAAACCGTTGTTGTTCTTCTCCAGAGTGAGGCGGTACACCAGGCCCTTGCTGGGGAAGTCGGGCCGGTCTTCCAGGGTCGGATAGGGGGAATAATCGGTGAGCTCCTCGGGCCACCACTGAATCCGGGACTGGGAGGCGTCGCTGAGGGTCTGGGGATCGGTAATAACATCCCTACCCCCGGTGACGCCGCTTCGAACCGCCGCCCGGACTCCCCGCTTTATCCCCCCGAGCATGACCATGTTCCCCGAGCCCCCGGTGGATCCGGCCCGGTACTCCGCCGCGCCCTGCAGGTCCGCCATGGTCGCCCCGGGGTACTGGGGCACGTAATCCCGGGCCATGAGGCCGAAGCCCTCCTGGCCGTTGGAGGTGGTTTCCCCGGAGGTCCCTACCCCGCCGAAATGGAGGATTTCCACATCCGCGGAAAGCTTGAAGTTCTTGTCCGTGCCGACCTCCCGGAAGAGAAAGGTGATTCCATCCTCGCTGCCGGCAATTTTTCCGGCATTGTTGTTGTCGTTCCGGGCGTAGAGCCGGACGGTCTCATCGTCGTTTACGGTGACGAAGTTCTCGGTTATGTCCCCGGTGCTTGTACCGAAGACCAGCCGGTGGGCATCCTCGAGGAAATCAATCTCCTGGCTGGAGGAGGGATTGTACTCACTGTATATTTCGCAGCCCGGGGCTAGCAGGATGCTTCCCAACAGGAGTAGAACCGCGAGAACCCGCCGGCTTTCAGCCCGCCGGGATTTGAGCACCCCGGCATGAGAATCCCCTGGACTAGTCGTTAAAACCTGCCTGCGCTTCATAGCTACCTCCATGGCGGATTAGAGCCGGACCGAGGTCAGAGCGTAGACCCCAAAGGTCTGCAGCAGCCCCTCGGATTCTTCGGTGCCGGGTTGACGGTATTTCACCAGCCCCTCCTGAAGCCCCTCCAGGCCGTAGTTCATGGAAAGGCCCCTGTTCTGGCTGATTCCCAGGGTAAAGCGGGCGCTGCCGGAGACCTGGAACCCCGCATAGGCCTCCCAACCCAGGTTCTGCAGGGTGGTAAAGCCATGGCTATAGCTGTCCAGGGCGGTGGACACATCCTCCCGGGTGCTCCACACGGCCTCACCCAGAACCGGGAGAATGAGCCCCGCCCCGAGGAAAAATTTCCGGGCCAGCATGAAGCGCCCATCCACCGACAGGCCCCACATACTCAGATCATCCCGGTAGATGTGGCCGATATGGGAATAGGCCCCCGCCACGGTCAGTTCGGCATCGATTCGGGGGGGAGGATTCAGATCGGTGAAGGCGGGTATGGGCGAGGCATACTGAACCCCGAGGGCCACACCCAGGCGCAGGGCCTGACGCAGATCCGTGGTGGCATTCAGGGCGCCGGTCCCCGTGGTCCGGGCAAGAACATCGATGTTCTTCTCCGAAAATCCCGCATGTACCGCCAGGGGCAGAAACCAGACATTCTTTTTGAGGAATGCATCAAACCGGACCGAGCCGCCCAGGGAATGGCCGGAGTAGATCCCCGCCCCGTTATAGGCGTAGCTGATATCCCCGGAAAGCAGCCCTACAGGAAGCACATAGCGGTTCAGGGACAGGGAGGCAAAGAACTGGGGAGCATATTCTCCCAGAACGGGTTTGCCGTGGTTGGACAGGCCGCCGTCGGTATCGTAGAGCCGGGGTACAGCCTCATCTAGGAGACCGGCGGTCCCCGCCTCGAAGAGCAGGCTGGAACTGGTACCCAAATAGAACTGATCTATTCCCAAGAATACCTTCTCGATCTGCAGGGCTATGGCCGGACTGGATGAGGTTTTTACCATCCCCGATGCCCCCTCCAGGCCGTAGCGGGAAACCGTGAGGTTATCTGCACCCTGGGAAAACTTCCCGGCCTGGATGTAGATCTCCAGGGGAGGGCTGATAACCCCCAACCCGTTGAGAACATGAAGCCTGGCATAGGCTGTATCCAGGCCAAGGGACAGCTCAGAGGCCGAGGTCTCAGGAAGCTGGAGGGCCAGATAGGGCGATCCGGTACGGGTGTTCGCGCTGACCCGCAGAAATAGATCCAGGGTGTACTCGATACTGGCCTTTACATCGAAGCTGCCCTTGACCAGGTAGCCGTTTTTCCTTTCGGCGAAGGTGCCCGGCAGCTCGCTGGTGAGCATCTGCTCCTCCCCGGCGATGCCGAGGCTGTACATCCCCGTAACCTCCTGGCTCACCGAGGCCTGGGCCGTCAGCCGCCCCGCCCCCGTCAGCATCAGTAGCGCTGTCATGACACCTGTTAAAATCCTCTGTTTCCCCTTCATAACCGTCCTCTCGTAGTGCTCCCGGGGCCGTGGCCTGCCGGGCTGGTATGGTGGGGCGTATGGTATTTTCCAGGGTGATTCGAATGCCCCGGATAGTCCCATGCCCGATGGAAAATTATGGAACGGTATTTCAAAAATTTTCTGATCTGAATTTAGACAGTTCTGTTCTGGGGGTGGACCCAGGCTGTTTTTGCTCCTCCCCCTCCCGGCGGGTCCGATTCGCTCCTCGGAGGCTTACGGCGGGACACGGTACGGGTTGCGCCGTGATATCCAGGCTGGGTACGGCGGCGGTGATCTCCGGGGCGATGGGTGATAGCCGGTGGCAGGTGGTGTTCAAGGGGCTGGGGTACCCTGGGGGGTAAAAAATGCACCGCCTCCGGGGATGGGGGTCGGCGGAGGCGGTGCGGGAGGCCGTGATTTTTTTACATGGTGGAGCCAATTGGAAAAGACGGTTGTGGTTGGCTCCGTGCTTTTACGGGGTTCCCCGGCCCGGCCCGTCTCATGGACTGGGCCGGGCGCCGGGGACTCCCCCTGCCCTCTTCGAGGTCTTTAGGAGTTTAACTCTGCCAGAATAGTGGAGATCTGAAGGGCATTTGCCCGGCGCTGGTACTCAGCCAGGCCCTGATCGATGGTGATTTCACCGGTTACGATCTGAGCGAAGAGTTCCTGTTTAGCGGTGTTCAGGTCGCCGATGTTCTTGGTGTACACGTCGCCGCCCTGAACCAGCCGGAGGGATACCGAATCTTCGTTATGAATCTCGATGGAGAGGCGTTCCTTGGGCTGTTGGGGAATCATAGGCTCAAAGTCATTCAGGGGCAGGTAGGGGTCGATGTAGGTCTTGTTGAAGGGCCGCTCGGGGTTGGAGGGCTGGGGAAGCATGTAGGGATTACCGGCATCGTCCAAGTCCCAGTGAAGCCCCTGAATTCCGTAGGTCCAGAGAACCTGTCCATCCCCCTTGTCCCACATGTGACCAATGATGTTATCAAACACAGCCTTGGGGTTCTGGGCAGCGGTGGAGATCGCCAAGAGCGGTCCGACCCGGTTGATGTAGTGGGCCTCGTCGATGGCATTGACAGCAGAGATGTCGGCTGCGGGGTTGATGTTCTTGGCACTCTGATCCAAGCGGGTTGCCCAGGTTCCGGTCCAATAGTCGAAGGCGCCGGCCTGACCTTCCATGAGTTTGCTCCGGGCACGGGAGGTGTTGTTTGTGAAGAATTCCCGGTCGATAACCCCCGCTGCATAGAGGTCTATCCAGCGTCTGAGGGCTTGCCGCATGGCAGGCTGAGAGAATCCGTCTACCCACTGACCGTTCACGTACTGGAAGCCGAAATAGGCATCCTGCATGATGGGTCGGTTATAGTAGTCGAACTCCGAGGCCGGTACCTGGAAGGGCAGGGTTAAACCGATGGTATTATCCTGGCCGTCGCCGTCGGGATCATCAAAGGTAAAGGCCCGCAGCATGGCCACATACTCGTTCCAGGTCTCAGGTACATCCATTCCCAGGTTGTCCAGCCAATCCTGGCGTACGTAGGTTACACAACCGCCGCCCTTGTAGGTGGGGAAGCCGTAGATCTTCCCGTCCTTGGCCCGGTAAACCTCGTAGTAGTCCTTGGTAACACTGGCCATGTTGGGATTCGCTGCGATGAACTCATCCAGGGGCACCAGCAGGTTAGAATCCACATAGGCGGTGTACTGGGTATCCCAGAGCTCCATGATGTCCGGAAGATCCCCTGCCATGACGGCAGCGCCCAGGACCTCGGCGTACTGGTTGTGAGGGGGCTTGATGACCTCCAGGGTAATGCCGGTCTGGTCCTTATAGGCTGCCAGGAACTGGGCGAGGCCGTCGTCTTCAATGAGAATCCGGTCCAGGTAACTGGTGATCTTGGAAATGGCAGGACCTGCCTCTCCGGTTGAACCGCTTTCGCCCTCCCCGCCTGCAAATACGCCTGCGGAAACCATCAGAAGCGCTGCTGCGAGCAGCACCGTTGAAATCTTGCGTACCATATCTACCTCCTTACGGTACTCGGTATTATTAAGCCCGTGGGCTTTACCACATGGTTAATGCGCCTATCCTTTTACGGCGCCGAGATTTATACCCTTCACAAAATGCCGCTGCACCAGGGGGTATACGATCATTACAGGAATTATGGAAACAATGACCGAAGCGTTTTTCAGGCTCTGGGTTGCTATGGCGAAGCCCTCGAATCCCTGGCCCTCGGCCTCAATGACAAGACTCCGCAGGAACACCTGGAAGTTATGCAGTTTGGGAAAGCGCTGGATGTACAGCACGTATTCAAACCACTGGTTCCAGTAATAGACCATGTAGAAGAGTCCGATAGCCGCCAGCCCCGGTTTGGAAAGGGGAAGCACGATCTGCCAGAACACCCGGAAGGGTGAACAGCCGTCAATCTTCGCGGCGTCTAGGACGCTGCTGGGAATGGTCTTAAAGAAGTTCATGAGTAGAAACAGGTAGTAGGCATCTACCAGGTGCACCAGGAGCACCGCCGCCTGGGTATTCATGAGCCCCAGGTTGCGTACCACCAGGAAGACGGGAATCATTCCCGCCCGGAATACCATGGTCAGAAGGGCCATCCCCAGAAAGAGGGGCTTACCCGGCAGGTTCGGCTGGGCCAGGGCGTAGGCAAACAGGGCGGTAACCACCATGGACAGAACGGTTCCCATGGCTGTCATGTAGAGACTAACCATGAAGGGGTCCCTGAGGGTCGGACGGCTGATGATGTTCCGGTAGGCATCCACGGTAAACTGGCCGGGAACCAGCTTAAAGGTGGTTTCCGAGGCGGTACCGTCGAAGGAGTCCACCACCACCTTGGCAATGGGGATGGCGATGATCAGCACCAAAATCAACATGAGGGCGGTGTTAAAAACAGTAAAGGGAGACACGCCCCTAAGTCCCTTTTTCACATCCAGTCGTACCATGGCTTATACCTCTTTCAGTTTTTTCGTTAACCGGTTGGCGGATACCACCAGTACAAAGGCGATTACCGATCGGAACAGCCCGATGGCTGTGGCGTAGGCGAAGCGGAACTCCCGGATACCCGTACGGTATACGTAGGTTTGCAGGACATCGCTGACGTCGTAGACCAGGGAGTTGTAGAGAACCATGACGGACTCGAAGAGATTGAAGATCTTCGCCAGGTTCATAATCAGGACGATGGCGATGGTGGGGAACAGGTGGGGCAGGGTCACGTAGACCATCTGCTGGAGGCGGCTGGCTCCGTCTATCTTGGCGGCCTCATAGAGCTGAGGGTCGATACCGGCCAGAGAGGCTAAAAATATGACCGTTCCCCAACCGACCTCCCGCCAGGCCAGGATGGCCAGATACACCGGACGCCACCAGGATTTATCACCCAGGAAGTACACCGGGTCGCCCCCCAAGGACTTGATGATGGCATTCACCAATCCGCCCTGGGATAAGAGCAGGGTAAACAGGGATGCCACGACCACCCAGGATAGGAAGTGGGGCAGGTAGATGGCGGTCTGCACGAACTTCTTAAAACCCTGATGCATGATCTCATTCAATAACAGGGATATGACAATGGTCAGGGTCATCTGAATGACGATGTTCATGGAACTCAGGATCAGGGTGTTCCAGAAGGCCCGGGAGAAGCCCGGACTGTCCAGGGCTACCCGGAAATGTTCCAGGCCGACGAATTCACCCACGCCCCCGAGCCCGTATTCAAAGAATGACAGGCGGAGTTCCCACATGGGAACGTAGTGAAACAAAATAAAATAGATGGTACCGGGAAGCAGAAACAGGTAAAACATGCGGTGACCCGCTATGTCCTGTCGGAGCTTCTGCCATCGTGCAGTCTTTACCCGAACCGCGACCTCGGGTCTTACCTGCATGGTAATCTCTTGGTTTCTGGCCATTCGGCGTCCTCCTCGCTAACGACAATTGAATGATTTATTGTCCGGCCGGGCGGAAGCAGCCGTAAAGGTTCAGTTTTTGGGGTGGGGTGCGGAATTTTTGGATTTTCGGGGTACAGTTTTTTAGCTGCCGCCCAGATTTTTAGATTTGTACAATTCCAAGCTTCCCGAAGCCCCGGTATGAAAATCATCCTGAAAAAAAGTACGGCATTGTACAAATTGCCCGCGGAACTTTCCCCGGAAAGGGGGGTATGATGCCCAAGAGGACTGGCATCCCGGTTCGATTACCAAGAACATGGAGTAAACATGGAACAGACGATTCAATCCCTGAGATCAGCCCAGGCACTGGCCGCTTCGGTCATGAAGCGCTACAGCCCCGAGAAGGCGCTATGGCATTACGAACACGGGGTCCTTATGCAGAGCCTTTTGGCTCTGGGACTGGAGGTGGAGGATCAGTCCTATGAGGATTTTGTGGTCCTTCGGATGCAGACCCTGGTAACCGAGGGGGGGGAGATTCCGACCTACCGCTTGGAGGATTATAATCTGGACCAGATAAATCCCGGAAAGGTTCTCCTGGAGCTCTATGCCCGGCGGGGGGAGGAGCGGTACAAGAAGGCCGCCCAGACCCTGCGGTACCAGCTGCAATACCATCCCCGGACCAGCGAGGGGGGATTCTGGCATAAAAAAATCTACCCCCACCAGATATGGCTGGACGGCCAGTACATGCAGGGGCCCTTTTATGCCCGGTATGCCAGGGATTTTAACGAGCCCGCGGTGTTTGACGATGTTACCAGCCAGCTCCTGTTGACCGAGGCGAGGACCCGGAATCCCTCCAACGGGCTGCTGTACCATGCCTGGGATGAGAGCCGGAAACAACTCTGGGCTAACCTGCGCACGGGCTGCAGTCCCCATTTCTGGGGCAGGGCCATGGGCTGGTTTGCCATGGCCCTGGTGGATGTCCTGGATATGCTCCCCGCCGGCCATTCCAAGTGGGAGGAGATTATCCAGGCGGTCCGCCGGTTGGCCGGGGCTGTGCTGGATGTCCAGGACCGGGAGGTGGGACTCTGGTACCAGGTTCTTGATCAGGGGGAGCGGGAGAAGAACTATATTGAGACCTCGGCCTCTTCGATGTTCACCTATTTCCTGGCCAAGGCTGCCCGTCTTGGATATCTCGAGGAAGATGTATCTGTCAGAGCCAGGAGGGGTGCCCAAAGGGCCCTCCAGGCTCTGATTGACGACTACCTGATTGCCGACCGGGAGGGAGACCTGCATCTTCACGGAATTTGTTCCGTGGCCGGCTTGGGCGGCACCCCGTACCGTGACGGCAGCTATGATTATTACGTGAAGGAGCCTGTAGCGGCGGATGATTTTAAGGGTGTGGGTCCCTTTATTATGGCGTGTATTGAAGTAAACAGGCTCTAAGCCCATGCGGCCCTCCCTGACCCGGGAAAGTTTGGCGTTTTCCCTGCCCATTGTGGGGGAGCTCTTGCTCATGTCATTGCTTTCCATGGTCACCCTCTCCCTGGTGGGTCACCTGGGGGCACGGGAGCTTAGCAGCGTAGGCCTGAGCGCTCAGCCCGTGGCTATTAGTCTTGCGTTCTTTCAGAGCATTTCCATCGGCGCAACGGCGTTGATTGCCCGGTCTGTAGGGGCCGGGCGCCTGGACCAGGCCCGGCAGGTGGTGGTTCAGGCCCTGTACCTGGCAGTGGCCATGGGGCTGATCCTGGGGGTTCCGGCATGGATCTTCGCACGGCCCCTGGTGGGTGCCCTGGGGGCCCAGGCGGATACCCTGGATTCGGCGGCTATGTATATGCGGTACATGGCCTTGGGGATGGTATTCCAGGCCTTGCCCACCGCCGTAACCTCTATTCTCCGGGGGGCCGGGGACTCCCGCACACCCATGGTCTATAACATTATCACCAACGGGGTGAATCTGGTGTTGAGTCTAGTGCTGATCCACGGGTTTTTCGGCCTTCCCCGGCTGGGTCTGATGGGGGCCGCCCTGGGTACCACCCTGGCAAAGATGGTAAACACCCTCCTGGCAATCCGGGCCCTGTTCAGCGGAAAGAATCCCATCGCCATCAAACTTTCTGAGATCCGGGGGCTGAACCGTGGTATCATTCACCGGATACTCCGGGTGGGCGTCTCCTCCGCTGCCGAGGCCCTGGCTATGCGGGTGGGTTTCTTGTTTTACAGCCGGATTATTGCGGATCTTGGGACCCTTTCCTTTGCTGCCCACCAGATTATTCTGAGCACCACGAGTTTCGGTTCCAATCTGGTTCAGGGGCTTTCCGCCGGGGCGGCAAGTCTGACCGGACGGTCCCTGGGTGCGGAGAATCCCGGTTTAGCCCGGGGGTACACTCGGAGCCTTGCCCGGGTGGGGCTCGGGGCCAGCCTCGCCATGGGCCTGGTCTTTTTTTTCTGGGGCGGAGAGGTGGCCCGGTTGTTCACCGAGGATCCCGGGGTTATTTCCCTGACCGGGCGGGTGTTGCGGATTGCAGCCCTGATCACCCTTCCCCAGAATTTCCTGGCGGTATTGTCGGGGGCACTCCGGGGAGCCGGGGATACCCGCTGGCCCCTGGTCGCGGCCTTAACCGGCATGATCAGCGCCAGAATCGGCTTGTCCTTTGTGTTTGTATTGGTTTTTCGGTGGGGATTAGAAGGCGCCTGGCTCGCGGCCCTGGCGGATCAGTCCATCCGCGCGTTAGTTATCCTGGGCCGGTACCGAGGGGGTCGCTGGCAGAGTATGGAGGTGTGAAGATGCACAGAGGCGGTGGGCGTACCCGGAGGACGGGCGGATTGAGTATCGGGATGGTGGTGCTTGTAACCGGCCTGCTTCTGGGCTGCGGTTCCGATGATCACCGGGGCGGCAGCCGGGACGGGATTGTATCCGGAGCACGAGAAGCAGCCGGCGGGGGTACGGCCATGGGCTCGGCCGCTCCCGGGCGAGGTACTAACAACGGCCAGTCTGCCCGGGTCATCCACGCCTTCCTGAACAACATCCTCCAGGATTGGGAGGGTCAGGGGGTGTTCGCCCAGCGCTTTGAGGAGCTCACCGGCGTTGAACTCACCATAACTCAACCACCCCACCAGAGCTATTCCGAGCGGGTTTTCCTGCAGTTAGCCTCGGAGAATGTGCCCGATGTCATCGAAATTCTTCCCGAACACCTGCCCCGGCTGCTAGGATCGGGGTTGATCATTCCGTTGAACGATCTCCAGGCGGGCGGCCGATACTCAGGCAGCATAGAAGAGCGGTTTTTGGAGAGTGTGCGCCACCCCTCGGGAGCCCTCTACGGGATTCCCAGCCGAAACGGCGGCGGCTGTGTGACCTACATCCGCCGGGATTGGCTGGACAACCTTGGCTTGCCGGTTCCCCGCACCTGGGACGAACTCCAGGAGGTGCTTCTTGCCTTTACCTTCGGTGATCCTAACGGCTCCGGCCGGGATGATACCTATGGGTACACCGATGTGGCAGCGGGGAGTGCCGACTGGTATAACCGGCTGATCATGGGGGCGGGCCGCATTGAGATTTACTACGATTATCAGCGCCAGGAGTGGGTGGACGGCTTCACCAGCCCGGAAACCCGGGAGGCTCTGATCCGGTACAAGGCTCTTTACGACCTCGGAGTGATTGATCCCGGGGTTCCTACCAATACCACCTACACCGCCCGGACCAAGTTTATCAACGGCCAGGTGGGGATGTTCACCTACTGGGCCAACCACTGGGCCCGGAATCTTCAGGACCGGACCCGGGCCGCCTCCTCGCCCCAGGCGCAGATTGCTCCCATGCCCGCCCTGGAAGATGGACGGTACATTATCCGCATAGCTCCGCTACTGGTCATTACTACCGAGGCTGAGGATTCCCGGTGGGTCTACGATACCTTCATCGACAGCCAATTTGATAAGGGTCCCATGCAGGAGCTGTTCACCTACGGGGTGGAGGGTTACCATTGGCAGATGAACGACCAAGACGAGCTGGTCTTCCTGGAAAACCCCCAGGATCCCTACGGGGCCCGGTTCACCAAATCCTACGTGCCCCCCAGCGGGGTTATTAACGGGTGGCAGCTTCCGGCCCCCCTGGATCCCCTGGTGGCTGAGGCGGGAAGGGTTTTGGAGGAAAACCCCTATTACGAGCGTCAGAAATGGGGGGGCGAATACTACAGCCAGTACTTCGTCGAGATCGAACAGCATCTCAAGGCTGAGCTCTTAACAGCCTATTTAACCGGAAGCCTGAGTCTCGAACAGACCATGGAGCAGTACCGCCGGCAAAGCAGGGCCTACTACATCGACCGTATACTCGCTGAGCTCAACGGACCGGGACTGGACCGGAACTAGTAAAGAAACCCTTCACCGAATACTCCTCCCCCGGAACTCAAGAAGGGATAGCAGAATCATGAGCCCTGCCAGGGGTGGGATGATGTAGTTTCCCAGAGAGCCCGGGGCGGTTCCTGCCAGAAGGCTCGGATCTAGGGGCTTAAGAACCTGGGCAATGAACAACCGCATGAGATATTCAAAGAGAACGAATACCCACATCAGGGGGATGAGGTTTCGATAGCGAAACAACACCAGGGTGTAAACCAGCCCCATGGCAAGCTGGGCGAGGCCCCAGAGGGCAAAGAGGTGGTAAATAATTTCATCCGGATCCGGCTGGCCAGAGAAGGTAATAAAGGTTGCTATGGAGTTGGCACCACCATCGGGCAACAGGATATGTGCCAAACTCCGCCCAAGGGTCATGAGGGAGATCATCCCAAAGATAAAGACCATTGGCTTGGCTGGGCTGGGGCTGTTACCAGCCTGCCTGGGGAAGAAAAGTTGAAACATCGTACTGCTCCTTGCATCATTTGCTGGAGAGAAACCCGGCGCCGGGCACCTCCAGAGCCGTGTTATACCATCCGGCGCTGACTGTACTCCTGGCGGAATTCGCTGGGACTGAGTCCCTTAAGTTTCTTAAACACCCTGCGGAAGGTCTTATCGTTGTTGTAGCCCACCATCTGGGCGATGCCGTGGATGCCCGCATCGGTGGTTTTGAGCAGCTGAACTGCCTGGTCGATTCTCAGGGACTCAATGTAGTTGCTGAAGTTTTCCCCGGTTTGTTCCTTGAAAAAGAAGGACAGGTACGATTCGGTAATGGAGAACCGGGAGGCAACCATGGACAGCCCCAGCCCCGGGTCGGTGTACCGGTCCCGGAGGTAGCCGGTGATGCCCTGGATGAGCTCCTTGTTATGGCTGCGTTTTGCCCCGGAGAGCTGCCGGGTAATGGTCCGGAACTGCTGGAAGAGGGTCTCCAGGGATTCGGGTTCGCCGGAGATCTCGGCCTCCGGGGGAATGGCGGCAGATGCCCCAGCCAGATCCCCGGAGAGGGAATCCCGGAGTTTACGGTAGGTACCGTAGACCTCGTGGTAGAGGTAGCGGCACCGGGTGTGGGATATTTTTCGGCGCTCGAAGTTCTCATGACAGAGGGTCGCAAGGCCCTGCTCCAGGGCCTGTTCGTCCCCGGCACGGACGGCATTACTCAGGCGGATTTCCAGCTCGATGGGGTAGTAGTATTCCTCGGGGTTCACCAGATCCTGGGTAAAATAGATCTGGTCCCGGGACGTGCCGGGTTTCCAGCTCTGCAGGGCCTGTTTGGCTTCTTCGAAGGACGCGGCGATCTCCAGAATCTCGGCCTTGGGGGTGCCGATGCCGATAACCAGGCGTCCGTGGTAGATTTCTTCAAAATCACGCTGAATCCCCTCCAACTGATCGTCCAAGCCGCTCCAGTAACAGCCGCCCCGCTCCTGTTCGGCCATGAGAATCAGGGCGATCTGTTCCTCCTGGTTCTCGCTCAGAAATACCCTGCCGGGGAAGGTATTGTGGATCAGGGCCTTGAGAACTACCTTGGTGCGGTTCATTTCGTCAATCATGCTCACCGTATCCAGGGTCCGAAAGCCCTGCAGGCTCATGACCATGGCGACGAAACAGTTTTCGGTTATGGTGATTTTCAGGTATTCCAGGAAGGATTGCATCTCGTTTTTGCTCCGGAAACTGCCGTGGAGCAGACGGTTGACCAGGAGCCCCTGGTTTACCGCTTCCTGGCGTTCCAGCTGTAGCTGGAGATGCCGGCTCTGGCTGATGAGCTGCTGGACTCCCGTTCCCAGGGCCTGGATGCCCGAGGATTTTCCCGGTGAGGAGGAATCCAGGACGTCTCCGATTTCCCGGAGGAGCTGCTGGAGGGGCCGGGCGCGGCGGTAGGATATGATAGAGGCTACAGCCATGCTGATGAGCATGGATCCCATGAGGGTGAGCAGGGAAATTTGCTGGAGACGGTACACGGGCTGTAAAACAGGCTCGGCCGGCAGATAGGCGGCATACTTCCATCCGTACTCAGAGGTGGTATAGATGAGGAAATAGTCAGTTCCCTCCAGGCTGAGGGACAGCAGGCCCTCTCTGCCCTGAAATACCGGCAGAGACCGTCCCCCCTGCTCCGAGAGAGGGCTCTCCCCCTCCTGGGTGAGGATCTGGTTCTGGGCATCGGCGATGAAGGCCCAGCCTCCCGGGGGCAGGTTCAGGTTACCCAGGAGGCTCCTAAACTCATCCTCCCCCAAGAGATACACGATGGCACCGGTTATCTCCGTTCCTTGGGAAATGGGCGCCACGGGCAGGCTCTGCACGTAGGGAATCATGGGTTTGCTGGTAAAATCCTCGATGGTTACCCGGCGGACGGGATAGAATTCCCGCCGGTGGTACCGGGAAAATATCCTGTCATGCCAGTCCTCGATACTGATTCCGTCCATAAGGAAATAGGTCTTATCCTCGGTAAAGTCCTCGTGGCGGTACACCGAATAGGGGGTCAAAATGAGGGGCGGCTCCTGAAGGTAGAGGTAGAAGGTGCTCTTCAGATTGCTGGAGTAGAGGGTGTAGGTATTGAGACTAGCCACCAATTCCCGGGTGAGCAGGGAGTCCTGAACACCCGTGGTGCGGTATTCGGTGATGAGCCGGCTAAGCCGGGGGCTGCCGGCGATCTGAAACATCCGCCACTCAAGATCATCGATGGTGCCTTCGATAACATCCCGGGTCTGACGAAGAACCGCCAGCTTGTTCTCCTCCAGACTCGCCTGAAACTGCTGCACCAGGGCGCTGTTTACCCCGATGCCCAAGACCAGGGGAATGAGTAACAGTCCGACGTAGGTCAGGAAGAATTGAATAAAGAGATTGTGTTGAAAGATCTGGGTGATGGCGAATCTCCGTTTCATATACCCTTTCTCACCTCATTCCGGTATTTGGTGGGGGACAGACCGGTTCGTTTTCGGAAGACCCTGCAAAAATAAGCCTGATCGGTGAAGCCGATTTCCTGGGAGATTTCCAGCACCGAGGCGCCGGTGGCGGCCAGAAGCCGGGCTCCCTTGGCGATGCGCAGCCGGGTAAGGTAGTCCCAGGGGGAGAGCCCGGTTTCCTTATGGAAGATCCGGGTAAGGTAGTCCTCGCTAACATGGACCTGCTCCGCCAGCATCCACCGAGAAATAGACTGAGAGAAATGGCGATCGAAGTAGGCGATGGCCTTTTTCACCAACACCGCCGTCTGGGCCGGGAGCAGTTCCTCCTCCCCGGCCAGGCGTTCCACCCATCCGGCGAGCTCATCGGGGGCGTACACCCCTTGGTGCAGCAGACAGACCCGGGGGAGGATGCTCAGGCGAGGATCCTGGGAAATCCGTGGGAATCCTGGGGCAAGAATCCCCAGGGGAACCGACTCATACCGGGGATCCTGGCGGATTTCCCACACAAAATCCGGATTATCTTCGGCCAAGATAATGGCCCGGGGGTTGCGGGGAAGATCGGGAAGGTAGAGATCCCGGCTGCCCCGGAGGATAACACCGTCCTTCAGCGAACCGATCCCTGCATGGGGGTCCGGGGGCTGTTCCCCCAGGAAAATTAGAACGGGTCCCGGGCTGCCCCCGGTCCTATGATGCACCATGGCCATGCCCAGCCTCCAGGGAGCCTGACCGGTATGACCGCGGCCCTCGGATGCCGGGGACTGGGGGGGCCCTCCCTGGCCCTGGAGCAGAAGCTGCCGGGCAGATTGGCTCCTGCACACCACCCCCAAGGGAATGTCCGCCAGGCCCTGTAATCCCCCGAGCTGGGCAGCCAGCACCTCCAGACCCGAGGACTGCCCCCCCAGATCGATGACGAGAAACTCCACCCGGTCCTGGTACCTGGTCAGCTCCTCGGGGGTAATCTCCCGGATTACCTCCATGGCTCCCGGGGCCCACAGATCCTGCCACCCGGATTGCGGGGCATCCGGACCGGCGCCGCAGCGGACCAGGGTTACCCCCATGGCCCGGCTATCCGATACAGGGGTTTTTGCACTGAATCCTCCCCTGGGCAGAGGCGGACGGCCGCTCATGGTCGGATAGGGGAACACCACCTCCCCCTGGCCGGTCTGCCGGTTCCAGCTCACGCTTCCCCCGTGGAGGATCATGATCTGCTGGTAGAGCTGCCAGGAAATACCCGGCAGGGCGGCAGCGGCCGGCGGGGTCTCCAGGCTGCTTCGGAGGCTCAGTACGATCCCCCGGGCCTCAAGGCGCCAGTCAGCCCGTATATTCCGGCGGATCTTGGCGCTGCCTGGGACCCCGGAGATCTCGGGCCCTGGGATTGAGGGACGGGACTCTCCCCGGGGTGAAACCAGGTCGGCCAGGCCAAGGAGCACCTTGCTCACCCGAGGCAGGTCCAAATCGGTCAGGGGAACCAGACCGCGGATTTCCTCGGGAGTCTCCCAGGTCACCGGAATTTGGGAATCCACATAGTCGGGGAGATACACAGCCTCCAGGGTTAGAACAAGGTCGTTGCCCTGGGCCCGGGAAACATCCTCCAGGTCCCGGGCGAGGGTTAGGAGATCCTGGATCTCCGGGGTGATTCCAGGCAGGCGGGATAGACGCAGCAGGGGAGCCACCAGTTCATTACTGGCGTTTCGAAGGAACCGGTTTTTAGTTTCCTCGGCTTGCCGGGCGGCGTCCCGGGCGGCCCGGAGGTCCTCCAGCAGACGGATGGTCTTCATGGCCTTGGTGAGGCTCAGCCGCAGCTGTTCGTAGGCCAGACTCCGGGAGATATCCATGGATACCAGGGCGTATCCGTAGAATCCTGATTCGTCGCTCAGGGGAAATACCCCGTACGCCCCGGCTTGCAGCCAGGCTAGGCAGCTCTCAGGTACAATGCGCCCCGGGCCGGCAGCCTGGCCAGGAGGTACTTCTTCAATCCGGCCCTCCCGGTCGATCCGGTAGCCTCCCGCCGTCACAAACGCCTCCCGGGAGTCCGGGCCGCCGGCCCCGGGATAGGAACCATGAGGGCCGGACGGTAGGACCCCGTGGCCGGTGCTGGGTACCGGATCTTCCGACCCGGGGAGGGTGCCGCCCCTGCGGAGCATGACGATCCCCAGGGAGATTCCCAGGTCTCCCAGCCCCCGAGCTAATACCCCGGACAGGCCCTCCACACTGTGCAGCCCCAGAAGCTGCTGCTCAAAACCCTGCATCCGCCGGAAAAACTCCCCGGATTCCCATGCACTGGTTACCGCCTGACGCTCCATGGCATCGCTGATCAACAACCGGCCGCGCTCAATCATCAGGTCCAGGGCCGGACGCCGGGACTCTTCGACCCCAAGGCGGCACCGCACATGGGCCGCGCTCAGGGCATCCTGCCAGACGTAGAGGGACAACCCGAGGTTCAGCACCCGGGACAGGATATTCTCCAGGGTGGTAAAAAAGGCCGACTCATCCCGGCCCGACAGGGTCTGGATCATGGCCTGGACCAGGGGCACGATCCACGCCTGCAGCTCCTCCTCCCCGCCCTGGATCTGGGTCGCCATATCCCGGCTGGTCAGTTGGATGAACCGCGGATCTTCCAGAGCCAGGGCCTCAACCACCGGCTGGGGCCGCAGATCCTTGGGATGGGAAAAACAGCCGCAGGAGCGCCGGATGACCAACCGGGGTGTCAGGGAGATGTTCCCGGTTTTCTGACCTGCGGCACGGAGGAAGGCCTCTTCTCCGGCCTGGGCAAAGGGCATGCGAACCGTGGTAAATCCGGGGCTGATGAGCCGGCTCTCGGGGCTGTCGTTGAATCCACCGGCAATGAAGTCCCGGGGAGCCTGATACCCTCTATCGGCCAGGGTATTCAGGGTGTCCAGAAGCTGGAGATCGCTGGATGCCAGGAGAGCATCAAAATCCCTGCCCGGAACCAGGTGCTGGATATCGGTGATGATTGCCGCCGCCTCCCCTCCCTGGGCCCATCCCAGACAAGGAGAGATCCACTGGGCTTCTTCAGCCAGGCGGCGGCTCCGGAGGAAATCGGTGAACGCCCGGAACCGGTCCTGGGCGGATTGGTGCTCTTCCGGCCCGCGGATGAAGGCGAATCGCCGGGCTCCATGACGGGTGTAGAAATGCTCCAGCAGGGTCGCCATTCCCCGGTAGGCATCCAGGGTGATGGCGGCCGCTCCAGCCAGGGGATCGCCCAGGGCAACCAGGGGCAGTCCGGTGAACCGGGCATGAAACATCCCCACGGCTTCGGGACTGATGATTCCCCCCAGGGCGCTCGTCCAGGTAATCAGACTGGTAAGCCCCGAGTCCTGCACCACCTCGTATATCCGGTTCCGGTGCTGCTCCGCCGCTTCACTCCGGCCGAGACGGCCCCCGGGATAGAGAAAGAGGCGGTGTCCCTGCTTTTTCGCCAGGTCTGCCATAACCGGCCAGATGAGCCGGGCGGAACCGCTATGAATGTTGGGTGTAATAAATCCTATATCCATTTTGAAACGTTGTTTTATTCTTTCGGGTTATTGTACACCTGGATGGTGTATCTGGCGAGGTTTTTCTTATTCCGAACTTACTGCATTAAAATCACCATAATACCTGACAAGGCAGTTCGGGAAAGTGCAAATACCCCGCGCCAGGGTTCATGGACTGGGAACGCCCGGGGCCCTACTATCGAGGTAAGAATAGCTTAGTGCGCAAAAGCTTGTAAGGTTCCCCATTCGCAGCGCTATCCCTGGGGCCTGAACCCGGGCAACCCCGCTATATCCAGTGTAGTTTACAAGCTTTTGCGCACTATCTAAGAATATGGAGGACCTATGAAATCCGATTTACCCGCAATACAAGAAACCCTCAAGGACCGGCCGCAGGTAAAAGAAACCATCCTGCAGTTCGGGGAAGGCAATTTTCTACGCGCCTTTGTAGACTGGATGATCGATATACTGAACCAGGAGGGCCATTACCGCGGCTCAGTCGTGATGGTGCAGCCCATTGCCCAGGGCATGGGCGAGGCCATAAACCGCCAAAAAGGCCTGTACACTACCTATCTTCGGGGTCTGCGGAAGGGCAAAGCGCTGGAGGAATCCCGGCTCATTACCGCAGTCAGCCGTTGCATAAATCCCTACGCGGATCACCAGGCCTACATCGATGCGGGCAATAATCCCGATCTCCGGTTCATAATCTCCAACACTACCGAGGCGGGAATCAGCTTCCATCCCGGTGACCGACTGGAGGACCAACCCCAGCAATCCTACCCGGGCAAGCTGACGGCCCTCCTGTACCGACGCTTCACCCGCTTCAGCGGCGACCCGGATAAGGGGCTTGTTATCATCCCCTGTGAACTCATCGACCGCAACGGAGACCGTCTCCGGGACTACGTCAGGCAGTATGCCGAACAGTGGAATCTCGGGGCAGACTTCCTAACCTGGCTGGATTCCCACTGTGATTTTCTCAACAGCCTGGTGGACCGCATCGTGACCGGCTACCCCGGAGAGGAGGCCCCGGCGCTCTGGGAAACACTGGGCTACCGGGACGATCTATTGGTTACCGGGGAACTCTTCCACCTCTGGGTGATTGAGGGAAGCCGGCGCTACGCCATGGAGCTGCCCTTCCAGCGGGCCGGCTTGGATGTCATTTGGACCGAGGATATGACCCCCTACCGCACCCGGAAGGTGCGGATCCTCAACGGGGTTCACACCATGACCGCCCTTACCTCCTTCCTCTACGGTCTGGATACCGTCGGGCAGTGGGGTTCTACCCCGGATATCAGCCGTTTCGTGGACCATGCGATCTTCAAGGAAATCATTCCCGCCTGTCCCGGGGTACCCGGAGAGCTGGAAGACTTCGCCCGGGAGGTAATTCAGCGCTTCGCCAATCCCTACATCGTCCACCAGGTCCTGAGCATCAGCCTCAATTCGGTATCCAAGTTTACAACCCGGGTGCTTCCCAGCCTTCTGGACTACCATCGGAGCACCGGCAGCCTCCCCCAGGCCATACCCTTCTCCTTGGCAGGACTCCTGGCCTTTTATCAGGTTGATTCTGATGCCCCGGGCAGCTGGCAGGGCATGAGGGGGGACCAACCCTACCCGGTAAAGGATGATCCGGCGATTCTGGAAGCCTTCGCCGACCTCTACGCCCCGTGGACACCCCAGCCTGATGCCACCGAGACCCTGGTCCGCCTGGCCCTGAGCCGCAGCCAGTGGTGGGGTACCGACCTTTCCGCCGTCCCGGGCCTGGTAACCGCCGTCTCCGGGCATCTTCATCGGATTCTAACCCAGGGCATGAAGACGGCCCTCGGCCGGCTGCTTTCTAAAATCGATTCCCAGAGCCGTGAAATCGCTCCCCGCATCCGCCGCATCCATCCCGGCGATACCGTGGTGGTCGCCGTGGATCCCGTACCCCGGGGCACGGTAATCGAGGTTCCCGAAGGAAGCATTGAGGCCGGGGCGGACATTCCCCAGGGCCATAAAATCGCCATCCGCGCCATGGCACCGGGGGATCCGGTGGTCAAATACGGCTTTCCCATGGGCAGGGCCTCAACAGCCATCAGCCCCGGGGATCATGTCCACACCCACAATGTGAAGACGGGGCTGGAGGGGACCCTGGAGTACCGCTACCGCCCCGGCGCCGCCGACCCTGCCCCGGGAAGCACTCCGGCGCCCCATACCCAACGAAGCTTCCAGGGCTACGTCCGGGAGGACGGCTCGGTGGGAATCCGCAATGAGATATGGATCATTCCCACGGTAGGCTGCGTGAACCGCCCGGCGGAACTCATGGCCCAACGAGCCATCCGCGCCCTGGGCAGCAAGATCGGACCCAATATCGACGCCATTGTTACCCATCCCCATCCCTACGGCTGCTCCCAACTGGGAGACGACCACCTGATGACCCAAAAAATTCTGGCCGACCTGGTTCACCATCCCAACGCCGGAGGGGTTCTGGTCTTCGGTCTGGGCTGCGAGAACAACTACATCGAGGAATTTAAGAAGGTTCTAGGCCCCCATAACGAGAAGCGGGTCAAGTTCCTCTCCGCCCAGGATACCTCCGACGAAATCGATGCGGGTATGCAGCTCCTGGAAGAGCTGGTAGACCAGGCAAACCAGGACGTCCGTCAGTCGGTACCCTTGGAAAAACTGATCGTCGGCCTGAAATGCGGGGGCTCCGACGGGTTTTCAGGATTGAGCGCCAATCCCCTCCTGGGCCAGCTCTCGGACGCCCTCATCGACCAGGGCGGCACGACCATCCTTACCGAGGTGCCCGAGATGTTCGGGGCCGAGACCATTCTCATGGACCGGGCGGAGAGCCGGGAGGTCTTCGAGGATGTGGTGGGACTGATCAATGGGTTCAAAGAATACTATCTCCGGTACAACCAGGTGGTGTACGAAAACCCCTCCCCGGGCAACAAGGAGGGGGGCATTACCACCCTGGAGGAAAAGAGCCTGGGCTGCGTCCAGAAGGGGGGCCGAAGCCCCGTCCGGGGGGTTCTGAAGTACGGTCAGCGCATCACCACCCACGGTTTGAACCTCCTGGAAGGGCCGGGAAACGACATCGTCAGCGTCACCGCCCTGGCGGCGGCTGGGGCCCACCTGGTTCTCTTCACCACCGGCCGGGGCACCCCCCTGGGCGGCCCTGTTCCCACCGTAAAGGTCTCCAGCAACACAGCTCTGGCGGAAAAAAAGCCCGGCTGGATCGATTTTAACGCCGGCCCCATCCTGGACGGGAGGGAGCTGACCGAGGAATTCCTGGATTTCGTTGTGGACATTGCCTCGGGAACACAAACCCGGAACGAGCTGAACGGCTACCGGGAGATCGCCATCTTCAAGGACGGAGTTACCCTATGAGTTTCATGGACCGGGATTTTCTACTGACTACCAAGACCGCCCGCAGGCTGTACCACCAATACGCCGCGGACATGCCCATCTTTGATTACCACTGCCACCTCATCCCCCGGCAGATAGCCGAGGACACGAACTTCTCGGACATTGCCCAGGTCTGGCTGGGGGGGGATCACTACAAGTGGCGGGCTATGCGCTCCAACGGGGTGGATGAACACCTTATAACCGGGGATGCAGAGCCCAGGGAGAAATTCCAGGCCTGGGCTCAGACCCTGCCCTACCTTCTGGGAAATCCCCTGTACCACTGGACCCACCTGGAGCTTCAGCGATTCTTCGGCATCACCGAGGTGCTGGACGGCGATTCTGCCGAGGAAATCTGGCAGGAATGCAACCGCATATTGACCCAGGAGGGGCTTTCAGCCCGGCGGATGATCACCCAGTCCAAGGTGTACACCATCGGCACCACCGACGACCCCGCAGACTCCCTGGAATGGCACCGGCAGATCCGGCAGATTCCCACCCGGGAATTCTCCACCCGGGTCATTCCCTCCTTCCGCCCCGACCCCTACCTGGCCATAGAGAGCGCCGCCTTTCCCCAGAGGGTAGCGGACCTGGCCCGGAGGGCGGACCGGCCCATCCACACCCTGGATGACCTGGTTCAGGTGCTCTCGGACCGGATCGATTTCTTTGATTCCCTGGGGTGCCGGGCATCGGACCATGCCCTGGAGACGGTGGGGTTCACTCCTCCCCGGCAGGAAGCAGCCCGAGAGGTATTTCTTCGGGCCATGGAAGCCCGGGATTCCGGGACAGCCGAAAGCCCGAACCTTCCCCCGGAAGACCGGAAACTCTACCAGAGCTACCTCCTGGTAGAACTGGCCCGGCGCTACAGTCAAAAGGGCTGGGCCATGCAGCTGCATATCGCCGCCCGGCGCAATAACAATAGCCGGTTCATGGATCGCCTCGGGCCGGATACGGGCTTCGACTCCGTCCAGGATCTCTCCCTGGCCGACGGGTTGGCCGGGCTTCTGAATCACCTTGAATCCCAGAACTGCCTGCCCAAAACGGTCCTCTATTCCCTGAATCCCAAGGATTATTACACCATCGGAACCCTGATGGGCTGCTACCAAGGGGGAGGCATTCCCGGGAAGATCCAATTCGGATCGGCCTGGTGGTTCAACGATCACCGGGACGGGATGGAGGAACAGATGAGGATTCTCGGAAACCTGGGACTGCTGCCCCGGTTCATCGGCATGCTCACCGATAGCCGGAGCTTCCTGTCCTACACCCGCCATGAGTACTTCCGGCGGATTCTCTGCAATCTTCTGGGAGGCTGGGCCGAGGCGGGAGAGATTCCCCGGGATGAGGGGCTGTTGGGCAAGACGGTACAGAATATCAGCTTTACCAACGCCCTTGAATATTTCGGGTAAATCTTCCTTAATTACAGGCATGGCTAAACGAAACACCAAAACCGGCGACGGCAGCTCCGGGAACCCCAACCCCGGAGCCGGATCCCAGAATCAGGAGGGTTCCTCCGGAACCGGCGGGGGATTGATCAGCGCGGTGGTCCGGGTATTTTCCATCCTGGAAACCCTTTCCACTAAGAAAAGCATTAACCTGGAGCATCTTTCCCAAGAAACCGGTCTGGCCAAACCCACGGTCTACCGGTTTCTTAATACCCTCCGGGAACTCGGCTACGTGCACCGAGATGAGAACGATCAGTACTTTCCCACCCTAAAGATGTTCAGCATCGGCTCCCGGATACTAGACCACATGGACCTGCCCAGTATAACCCGGCCCATCGCCCAGGGGCTCTCGGACCGCTTGGGTGAAACCGTGCATCTGGGGGTCCGGGAGGGTGACGAGGCCATCTATCTAGTGAAGATCGAATCAAAATACACCCTGCGGATGTACTCCCAGGTGGGCAAGAAGATTCCCCTCTACTGTACCGCCATCGGAAAGTCCCTCTTGGCCGGCCAGGCGTCCGGTGAGGTGGACGCCTACCTGGAGAGAACCAGGCTCATTCCCTTTACCCCCCATACCATCACCGATGCCCGGGCCTTCCACCAAGAACTTGACCGGGTGCGGGATCAACACTCATCCCAGGACCGGGAGGAGCACGAGGAGGGCATCCGGTGTATTGCCAGCCCGATTCTCGATCACCGGGGCAGTACCGTGGCGGCCATGAGTGTTTCCTGGCCGGTATTCCGCTTTGACAATGCCCGGGAAGCCGAATATGTTGGCCTGGTACGGGACGCGGCCAAGGAGATTTCCAGGATCCTGGGCGCCCAGATTTAGGGGGTGCCCCGGCCTGCCGGGGATGCTCAGATCTGTGAGCGATGGGGGAACGGTCACCCCAGGGTTCACCCGGCCTGCCAGGGATGCCTGAGGCATTCGAATCACCCTGAAACCCAGGAAGACATAAAAAACCCCCAAGAATCCGGCAGAAGAACCACCACCCGAATCCTTGGGGGAAACCCAATCGTAAGATTGCCGGTCTAGCGGGCTAACCAGCCCCCGTCCACCGCAATCGTATACCCGTTGATGTAATCCGAGGCCGCCGAGGCAAGAAACACCACCGCACCCGCCAGATCCGAGGGTTTGCCCCATCTGCCTGCAGGAATCCGGTCCAGAATCTCGGTGCTGCGCTTTTCATCCGCCCGGAGCTGGGCGGTGTTGTCCGTGGCCATGTACCCCGGGGCAATGGCGTTCACATTGATATTCTGGGAGGCCCATTCGTTGGCCATGAGCATGGTAATTCCCTTAACACCGCTCTTGCTGGCGGTGTAGGAGGGAACCCGGATTCCACCCTGGAAGCTCAGCATGGAAGCCACATTGATGATTTTTCCTCCCGTGCCCTGGGCGATGAACTGCCGGGCCGCGGCTTGGCAGAGGAAGAACACCGTCTTTATATTAATGTTCATCACATCGTCCCACTCGGCCTCGGTAAAGTTCACGGAATCGTTGCGCTTGATGATGCCGGCGTTGTTCACCAGAATATCAATCCGTCCGTAGGCCTTCTTGGCGGCTTCGATGATCCCGGGAATCGGCTCGATGCTCAAGAGGTCGGCCTGGACGTGAACATACCGCCGTCCCAGGGCCTCCACCTTTGCTGCCGTGTCGGCTGCCTCTGGGGTGTAGCTCACCCCCAGGATATCCGCTCCTGCCTCGGCAAGCCCCAGGGCCATACCCTGCCCCAGGCCACGCTCCGATCCGGTAACCAGGGCCACCTTGCCCTCCAATGAAAACTGATCCAATATTGTTGCCATTCCCGTTTCTCCTTTCCTGTTTTTTCCTGGTTATGCTGCCCCCGGGCCGGTGCCGTCTGTTCTGGTTTTCCCGGCCGATCATTGTGGGGCGCAGGGATACCCCGGCACCCCGGGCCGGTGCATCCTCTTTTCTCGGCACCCCGGGCTGTCTGTAGTCTCGACACCCCGGCCGGTGCATTCACTTTTCTCGGCACGGAACTACCCCCAGCCGTTTTACAGTGCAACCTACTAAGACACCGGCAGGCTCGTGCACCCTCGGGCTTGGGTTCCCAACCACGGCCGCATCAGCTCACAAACCGAACCTGGGACCAAAACACCCCATTGCCCCAAGGAACCGTGCTTACCGCAGGTCCGCCATATCCACATGATCCATGTCGTCAAAGGTCTGGTTTTCCCCAGCCATTCCCCATATAAAGGTGTATTTTCCGGTTCCGACCCCGGAGTGAATGGACCAGGACGGCGAGATCACCGCCTGCTGGTTAGCCATAACGATGTGCCGGGTCTCCCGGGGCTGGCCGTGGAGATGGAACACCCGGGTCTGGGCATCCATGTCAAAGTAGAAGTAAACCTCCATGCGGCGCTCGTGGGTGTGGCAGGGCATGGTATTCCACACACTGCCCTCTTCCAGAACCGTCATGCCCATGGAAAGCTGACAGCTCTTACACACCGCGGGATGGACATACTGGTAGATTGTGCGGACATTCAAACTCTCCCGGGATCCCAGGGTGCGGGGATTCGCCTGGTCCTTGGTAATGCGGACCGTGGGGTAGCTCTGGTGGGCGGGGCTGCTCATCAGGTAGAAGAGGGGCGCCTGGCTGCCTGAAACCGCCTTAAAGCTCACCGACTGGGTCCCCATGCCGATGTACATCCCGTCCCCCTTGGACAGCTCGTACTCCTTCCCCTGGGCCGTCACCACACCCCGGCCGGCGATACAAATTACCCCCAACTCCCGGCGTTCCAGAAACACATCCGTACCAAAATCCTTCCCGCCCCTCAGGGCAAGCTCCGCTTCCACCGGCGCCGCCCCCCCGAAGACAACCCGGTCTACGTGGCTATAGGTCAGGGAAATCTCATCAGGCACAAACACGTGGTCCACCAGAAAATGATCCCGAAGCTGCTGGGTATCGTACCCCCTGGCATCCTCGGGATGATTGGCATATCGAATATCAAGGCTCATACACTTCTCCTTTTTATTGTTATCAGGGTCTAGGGTGATTCACATGCCCGGCCCTCATCCGGCGGATTTTAAAACCCCGGCCGGACCGTTTTTCCATCTCCCGCCTGCTACCGCTGAACCCGGCCGGATCCGTCGCCACCGGCTAAGGTCTCTACCTCCTGGCGCTGTGCCAGATTAAAATCCCCGGGTATGGAGTGCTTCAGGGCAGAAGCCGCCACGGCGAAATTAATTACCCGCTCCTGATCCCCGGGGAACTCCAGCAAGCCGAAGATCAAACCGGCGCTGAAGCTGTCTCCCCCCCCTACCCGGTCGATAATGTCATCAATGGCGTACTTACGGCTCACGGTAAAACCCTCCGGCCCGGCCAGGGCAGCGGACCATCCGTTTTTATCCGCTGAAATACTCTGGCGCATGGTAATAGCCACGGTCTTGACTCCCGGGTAGGCTTGCTTCACCCGGCCGGCCAGATCCTCATACACCGCCGCATCCAAATGTCCCTGGGTCACATCAAGGCCCTGGGCGGATATTCCCAGACAGAGCTGGATATCCTCCTCATTAGCAATGACCACATCGGCATACTGGGTAATACCCGCCATAACCTCCGGGGCAGACTTTCCGTAGTTCCAGAGCTTTTTCCGGAAGTTAAGGTCTATGGAAACCGGAACACCCCGCTGACTAGCCTGCTGCACCGCCTCCAGGGCGGTATCTGCAGCACTCTGGCTCAGGGCCGGGGTAATCCCGGTAATGTGGAACCACCGGGCATCCCTGAATATATCCTCCCACTCAAAGTCCCCGGGGCGGACCCGGGAGATCCCGGTTTCTTCGCGGTCGTAAATAACCTTGCTGGGCCGTTGATTCGCCCCGGTCTCTAAAAAATAGATCCCCAATCGGCCCGGGCCCCGGCGGACGAAGGAGACATCCACCCCAAAACGCTGTAGTTCTCCCAGGGCTGCAGTCCCGATATCATGATCAGGCACCACCGATACAAACCGAGAGGGGATCCCCAAAATACTCAAGGACACCGCCACATTCGATTCCCCGCCGCCGAAGCTTGCCTCCAGGGCCGGGGACTGAAAAAACCGCTCATGGCCCGGCGATTTGAGCCGAAGCATTATTTCTCCAAGGGTTACAACCCGTTTTTCTTTGGTATTCATACCCTCATTATACCCCTCTTTCCCGGTTCGTCAAGTTTTTTGAAACATTGTTTCATTTTTTACCAATCTGCGCTACAATGGTTCCATAAACGAATCCATGGAGGAACACACATGAACACCATCACCGATTTGACAGATATGGAACAGCAGCTTTTCACCACCGGTCTTGTGCCGGTGGTTACCATCCAGGACGCCGGAGATGCCAAGGGCCTGGGAACCGCCCTGGTCCGGGGCGGCATTCCCGTGGCCGAGATCACCTTTCGGACCCCTGCAGCCGCGGATGGCATCCGGACCATGGCCCAGGAGGTCCCGGAGGTCCTGGTAGGTGCAGGCACAGTAATCAACCGCGACCTCGCCAAGCAGGCAATCCAAGCCGGAGCCCGGTTCATCGTGAGCCCGGGATTCAACCCCCGGGTGGTGGATTATTGCCGGGAACAGAACGTCCCGGTAATTCCGGGCATCAACAACCCCGGAGGCATTGAGGCTGCCCTGGAAGCCGGCCTGACCACCCTCAAGTTCTTTCCCGCCGAGGCATCAGGGGGCGCGGCCATGATTAAGGCCCTGGCAGCCCCCTTCCCCCAGGTCCGGTTCATGCCCACCGGGGGGATCTCCCCCAAAAATCTGGGTGATTATGCAAAAATCCCCAGCATCCTCGCAATAGGAGGCAGCTGGATGGTCCCCGGGAAGGCCGTTGAATCCCGGTCCTGGGATGAGATCGCCGGGCTCTGCCGGGAGGCCCGCACCAGCCTTCAGGGCTTCTCCTTCGCTCATCTGGGCATAAACAGCGACGGCGAGCAGCATAGCAGCTCCATTGCCCGGTTCTTCTCAAGCCTCGGCTTTCCGGTAAGCCAAGGCGCCACCTCCTACTTCGCCTCTGAGTTCCTGGAAATCATGAAGGCACCCTACCGGGGCAGTCATGGCCACCTAGCCATCCGTACCCACAACATCCCCCGGGCGGCGGCCTTTCTCCATGCCCTGGGCTTCACCACCCAGGACGAAACCGCCAAGTACAAGGACGGACGGCTCATTGCCCTCTACCTCGAGCCCGAGGTCGCCGGCTTCGCCATCCACCTGCTCCAGGCCTAACACGCCGAATCTCCCGGTGCCCCGGGCTCGTGGCCGGATGATCCCCTGGGCACCCGGGGTCAGGCGGTCTCAGGCAGGAGAACGGCCGGCCAGATCCCGTCCCAAAACCCCAAGCCCCCAAGACCCCGGACCATGGCCTCCAGCCCCAGCAACCCGGCCCGGACTAGTCACCCAGTCCGGGCTCTTCCACAAAAAACTTGGCAAGCTCCCGGTTCGTCAGGACCGGTAGCCCGGCGGTCATTGCAGCCAGCCCCGGCTCAACCTGTCCATCCCCGGCACTCAGGGATACCCGGTAATCCCGAATATCCAGGCCGGTAACCGGTGATTCGGGCAGCCCGGCGATGAACCCCAGGGTTGCCCGGCAGTTCCGTGCCGATAGCCCCTCCACCCGGATATCACGGATCACCGGGGTCGCAGGGGTCCGATCCTGGGGATCAAGGGAAAACAACCGCGGATCCGACTCGTCCGCACCGCAGCGGTAGTAGGCATTTATCACGAAGGGGCATAAACAACCATCTATTGAAATGTTCCGAAACCGAAGCCCCTGAATTTTCCCGCCCCTGCCCCGCCGGGTTTTGATCCGGATCCCCCGGTCGGTATCCACCATGGTGCAATCCCGGACCTCAACCCGCTCAATCCCTCCGGCGGTTTCACTGCCGATGACGATACCTCCATGGCCTGCGTACATGGTGCAGTCCCGGATCCTGATGTCCCGGCAGGGCCGGTTGACCCTGAGACCGTCCTCCCCCGCTCCGGACTTCAGGGCCAGACAGTCATCCCCCACCCGGAAGGTACAGGCCTCCACCAGGACATCCTCGCAAGAATCGAGGTCCAGCCCGTCGGTGTTGGGTGCATCGGCGGGATTGCTGAAGGTAACACCGCGAAAGGTGAGGCCACGGCAGTACACCGGATGGGTATTCCAAAAAGGGGAGTTCTCCAGGGTAATACCCTCCACCAGGACATTCCGGCACTCATAAAACTGGAGCAGGGCGGGCCGCAAGAACTGGGTTTCCCTGCCTCCACCCCCCGAGGGGTGGTTCAGATATCCTGGATTTTTCGCCGCCAGTTCAATCTCTATGGGATGCTGGGGCTGTCTCCGTCCCGAAGCCCGGATGGACCGCAGATGCTGCCACCAGAGCGCACCGGACCCGTCGATCCGCCCCTCGCCTCGAAGGGTAATATCCGCCTTGTTCCGGGCAAATATCAGGGGATTCATGGCGAAACACTCCACCCCCTCCCACCGGGTCCAGACCGGGGTGTACCGGGAAAACTCGGGAATAAACTGTATGACTGCTTCCTTTTCCAGGGTGATTGTACAGCCCCCCGGTAGCTCCCATGGCCCGGTAAGGTACAACCCCCGGGGAATAACCAGCTCGCCGCCCTGCCTGCCCTTGAGTTCGGAAAAGGCCTTGGCAAAGACCGCCGAGTTATCCGTCTTCCCGTCTCCTTTTCCCCCGATCTCCCATAGATTCAACATTGAAACATCCTTCCATTTTTTATAGTCTTAAGCCATGATTACCATCGGTATGCGGGCCCACGACCTGGGCACCATGAACCTTGCCCAGCTGAGTTCCGCCCTTCACGCCTCCGGGGTGGGTTGTATCCAATTAGCCCTCAGTAAGGCGCTTGCGGACTTTCCCTACAGACCCGGAACCCTCAGTCCGGGGTTCGCCCAGACGGTCCGGTCCGCCCTCGCCGCCCGGGGGGTCTCCATCGCCGTCCTGGGGTCCTACGTGAACCTCATTCACCCCGATCCAGAAACCAGGAACCAGCATCTCCAACGGTTTGCCGAGCATCTCCAATTTTCCCGGGACTTCGGGTGTTCCATCGTCGGCACAGAAACGGGGCATAAAAGCAGCGACGGAAGCCCTCACCCGGCCACCCAAAGCGCCGAATCCTTTGCAGAATTGCTTTCATCGGCAGAATTTCTTGCCGCCCGGGCTGCCCAGGCCGGCGTTTTTGCAGCCCTGGAGCCCGTGGCAGATAAACACCCCCTCTCCACCATTGAGAGAACGGCCAAACTCCTAACAACCCTGGATCACCCGAACCTGAAAATAATATTCGACCCGGTAAACCTCATTCCCTCCCAGGGAATCGGCGACCAGACGGATTTTCTCACCTCCGCCTTTCAGGCCTTCGGAGAGCAGATGGTCTGTATCCACGCCAAGGACTTCCGGATCCACCGGGGTCAAAAAATCGGGACCCTCCCGGCCGGTACAGGAGAACTGGATTATCCCCTGCTCATGAAGCTCATCAAGACCCATAAACCGGGCATCCATGTGCTCCTGGAGAACACCAGCCCCGAGTCTCTGCCCCAAGCAAAGGCATTCCTAGAGTCATTCTCATAGCCTTTACCGCCCCGTACCATGGGCGGGAATGCCGGATTTTTGGATTATTCCGTTGCCCCAATACGGAAGAACTCCACACTCCGGTAAAGCCGGGTTCCCAGCTCACCCATGGTCTTGGAAACCTGTTCGGATTCCCGGAAGACCTGGACCATCCCGGCCAGGCCGGTACTAATCTCATCCACACTGGAATGAACCTCGCTGCTTACCCGGGTAATCCGGGAAATCTGCTGGGAAAGCACCCCCATTCCTTCCTGAACCGTTTCTGTTTGCCTTGCGGTCCGAAGGGAATGCCGTTCCAATTCCTCCACCGATTCCAAAACCGCCTTCCCGCTTTCATCCACCTCCCGTAGCTGGTTCCTGCTGGATTCCGCTGCCTGGGAAACCCGTGAGATCCCCTGAAAAATCTGGGTAAATACCAAGCCCGTCTGGCCACCCGCCGCGTCTGCTTCCTGGATCCGCTGAACAATCCGGTTCACCGTGGCATCTATCCCCTGGGTGCTCTGTTCCGAGGCCTGAGCGAGCCGTCGAATTTCTCCGGCGACCACCCCGAATCCCCGACCCGATTCCCCCGCCCTGGCCGCTTCAATGGCGGCGTTCATGGCCAGAAGATTGGTCCTCTCGGCAATATCACCGACTATCCCTACCATCTCGCGAACGCTGACAGCCGAAACGGTAATGTCCGAGAGTTTTTCTTGAAGGTCGGCAAACACAGCCTGACCCTGACGGGAGGCGGCCACGAGTTCCAAGGAGGCATCCCAGGTGGCCTGGACGTGGTCTGAGATCTGTCCAACCAGATCAAGGATATCCCGGAGGGTTTGAACAGCAGTGGTATGCAGGTCCCGCTGGCGGGTTACGGACTGGGCGGCAGCCTGGACAGCCTGATCAACCTCCCGGGAGCTCTCATCGGTTACCCGGGATACATCATCCAAACGGGCCATTTGGGAGGCAATGGACTGGATATTCGCCTCAATCTCCACCGAGCTGGAGGACGCCTGGACCAGAGAATGGTTCAGCTGCTCCTCCAGGGCCTTGCTCCGCCGGGAGATTTCCCGGATCGACCCCAAGGATCCCCTGAGAGAGGTAAGCAGCCTGGACATATTATCCCCCAGGCGTCCGATTTCATCCCGGGATGACACCTCAACCTGGACCGTCAAATCCCCCTGAGCGATCCGGTTCACCCCTCCTTCAATGACCCGGAGCGGCCGGGTTAGACGCCGAGCCGTTCCCAGGGCGGCCAGGGCAATACCCAAGAACGCCGCCCCCAGCCCGCCTATGGCCAGAGTTTGCGCTCGGCGGTTCACCTCAAGGATGGCCTGATCAATGACAGCAAACTGCCGGGTGCTTACCTGGCGTCCCAGGCTGAGGGCTGAGGAGAGTTCGCTGTAACGGCGCCGTAGACCGAAGAGGGAGAGCCTCACCCTCGCCACATTCCTGGTGGATGGTTCCAGATCCGCTCCTACGTTCTCAAACCAGGTCAGTACCGGAATACTGGCCTGAGACACAAAACTATCCCTGACAACCTGTTCCAAATCCCGGGCTGCTTCCAAAAGGGAGGTTCCGGCATCCCGGAAGAACTGATCGTAGAGGTTTACAATCCCCTGATGTGCATTCCTGGTATCCTCGCTGATCTCGGGTATGGCAGACACGGTCTTGATCTCCTGGAACACCGAGTCCAGATCCGCCAGGGCTTGTTCCAGGGGGGGAATGCTGTCTATGTAGATATCCAAAAATAGACGGCTCCCGGCCAGATCCAGGGCAGTCATGGCGACAACCAGAGTATCCAAGATGCGGCGCTCTTCCCGGATCTGCTCCACCGGCCGGTTGGCAGCACCGTACCCCAAGATTATTAGAATGACCGCTGCCAGGGTTCCGCCCACCAGGGCGCTGATTTTTTGCGTAATTGACATAGAAAATCATGATACACCGGTTTCATTTGGGAGCTTTTGCATTGTTCAAACCCGATTTTGCAGAATTCCGTAGATAGTACATACGATCATACAGTCTTCCCGGTTGGGCAGGCTCCTGGGGCTGTGAACCCCTAAAAAAAGGCCGGCCCGAGGCAAATCGGGCCGGCCAAGATGTACTACGCCGGGTAAGGAGGTATTCTGTTGGGGGACAGAACCTGGGTTCCGGCGCATTGTTAGTATACATAATACCGGTATCATTGAAAACGTTTACAATGAACCGGCTCTCCCGGGGGCTATCCCCTCGGGGAACGGCCCTCAGAAGCATCTTCTGGGCTTATCGGCGGGCGAAAATCCTCACCCACTCCACCTCCATCTGGTCGGGGTAGTCGTTCCGGTTAACCCCCTGAGCACCACCCCACTCACCGCCCACGGCAACATTGAGGATCAAATAGAAGGGTACATCGAAGGGCCAGGCCTCCCAGCCGCTTCCCTCGTTCTCATACCGGGTAATCAGTTGATCATCTACAAAGAAATCCAGGTAGTCCTCGGTCCATTCCATGGCATAGGTATGAAAGGCCTGGGCAACCTCGGGAACATCGATGGTGGCGGTATGGTGGTTGCCGTTGGGCCAGTTATATTTTGAGGTATGCACAGAAGAGTGGACAACTCCCGTTTCATATCCCACGTGCTCCATAATGTCAATCTCCCCGCTGTGGGGCCAGCCCGTCCGGCCTACAGTACTGACCGGAAGCATCCAGATTGCAGGCCAGCTTCCCAGGGCATCGGGCAGCTTCGCCCTGACCTCGATCCGGCCCAGATACATGTGGTGGCTGATCCGGGTGGTTATTCTGGCGCTGGTATAGCCCCGCTGGGTTCCGGGAATGGGATGGGCCTGAATGATCAGCTTGCCGTCCTCCACCCTGGAATTAGCCTCTTTATTCGTGTAGGCCTGGAGCTCACGGTTATAGGCCCCGGGGGGCAGCACCTCATGGAACCACTTCTCCGGATCCGGCGAACCGGTGTATTCAAACTCGTCGCTCCACACCAACTGCCAGGAGTCGGGGTCCTCCACCTGGGCTTGGGGTGTGCTGGCGCAGGAGGTAAGACCCCCGGCCAGAACAACGATCCCCATCAGTCCTAGGATCAGCCAACCCGCTGTAGTAACCCGGTTGGCCCGCTTGGGAACACTCTGTGTTTTCATAGTCATACCTCTTTCTCTTGAAATGCTTCAAATTGCTCTTCAGGACTCCTACCCTCTCCAGGGGACGCTGCTGGTACCTCGCCGGGCAGGGTAAAGCCGGCGAGCTGGCTGGAGAGGGTATCAGCCGATCCTTGGACATCCTTCTGCCGCCGGTCCAGGTCCCGGAGCACCCCGAAGAGCTCGGTGGTCCGGTTTTCGATTCCGCCCAGGAATCCGAGAAACTCGGTGCTCACCGACCGGATTTCCGTAAGGGATTGAAGATTTGCCTGCCCCTCCTGGAGAATACCGGTTACCTTGTCCCGGATATCCTGGGCGGAACGGTTGATGTTCTGAAGGGCGGACTGGATCTCCCCGGTGCCCTGGGTAAACTCTGCAACCCCCTGGTCTATCTGGGTATTGGTGGTATTCAGGGTGCCGATCTGCTCAACGATCTGCAGGAACTGGTGGTGATTGTCCCCGGCCTTGGCGGCTGCATCCCGGGACCGCTGGCGGATGGTACGGGTAACCGTATCGATGAGTTCGGCCTGCTCCTGGGAGTTGTCCGCCAGTTTACGGATTTCCTCGGCTACTACGGCAAACCCGCGTCCTGCCTCTCCGGCATGGGCTGCCTCGATGGCGGCGTTCATGGCCAGGAGATTGGTCTGCTCGGCAATATTCCGGATAACCCCAAGGAATTCTTCAATTCTCTGGGCGTCCAGCTCGACCTCCTGGATGGCCTGGAGGGTATCATCGTTGAGCCGGCTTCCGGTATCCGCCGTGGAGGTGAGGGTATCCATGAGCTCGGTACTGGTTTGAACCCGGCGCTGCACCTTTTGCACCTGACTGCCCATCTGCTCGAAGGAGGCCGAAACCTCTTCAATAGCGGCGGTTTGGTTCAGAATGGTGTCCTGAAAGCTTTTTTGGATGTCTAAAAAGGCTGAAAACTGATCTTCGGCGGTGCAGCTGAGCTCGGCAATCCGTTTCGACTGGGTCTCGAGATTCTGGATACTACCCTGAATCTCCTCGAATCCCGTTACCCCCAGGGCCATGGCCCGGCTGGTTTCATTGGCTGCCAGGGCTGCCTGGGAGGTGACCTCCTTCATGGCGGCCATGGTCCCTACGAGTCCGGAGAGGAACAGGCTCATGTGCCTGGCGAGATTTCCCAGTTCATCCCTGCGGTTCAGGGAGAAATCCGCAGTCAAATCACCCTGGCTAACCTGGGAAACCCGGGACTCCAGATAGGTAATACCCTTTGCCAGGGGATTGGCCAGGAGGAATCCGGCCAGGGTAAGGAATACAAAGAAAATCCCCGCGAAGAGGTAGGTGATCACCTGATTTTGAACGATAATTCTCCCCCGCTGAACCTGGACCTCCTGCTCCAGGCTGGAAAGCCCGGAGACAAAGGAGGAGAGCATGGTGGCCAGGGCCGAAAGGTCTTCGATGGCCTGGGCGGCGGCGGAGCGGATGCCCGGAGGAATAACCGCCGCGCCCTCGATGGTGGTATCAATGAGGCGCAGGTAGCTGACAAAGCTGGTTCCCTGGATGTACCCCTCGGTATTAGCGATGCTCCGGTCGGTATCCCGCAGCCGGCGCAGCATGGTATCCCGCTGGCGGATCAGGGTTTGAAGCCTTTCCTGGTTCTCGCCGGTCAGCCGGGGAACAACCTCCAGGGTCTCAAGGTTTTCCACCGACTCAACCAGACGGTCCCGGCTGCGGCGGTATTCGGAAAGCCGATAGATGAACTTTTCGGTGGGCAGTCGAATCACCTCAAGACTGAATCCCAAGGCCTGGGATCCCATCCCCTGAATCACCGGCAGCTCGGCCTCAATGGCCCGGGTCCTCTGGCCGGTAAAAATACTGACGCCCAGGAGGGCGCCGGTAAGCAGAGCGGATAGCATAGCGATGGTCAGGGTCAGACGGAGGCGAATGGACATGGTTTACCCCCAAAGCTCAGCGGTAAGCCCGGCGATCTCGGCGCGCTGGTCGGCCGTCATGGTAATTAGCGGACTGTTGTGGTCCCCGGTGTCCTGATTCTCCACGATCAGCACCCTGCTGCCTGGACTCAGGGTGTGGGTGTGGTAGGTCCCGCGCTTCACATTGTAGGCCACTAAGGGCTCCATATTCAGGGCCTGGACGGCCTGTCCGGGTCCTTCGGATTCAAAGAGGATGCAGCGACCCTCCAAGAGCACAAAAACCTCGTCGGTCTGGTCGTGACGCTGCATGGTCTTGAGGTTCTGCACCTCCAGGTCCTGGCAGTCTGTAAGAACAGCCACCCGCCAGGTCTGGAAATCGATGAGGGGCAGGTAGCCCTGGGCCTGTATGGGATGCTGTTGGATCATTGGACGGTCACCTCCATGAGCAGGGTTTCGGCGCCGGGGTCGGCGGCGGTTACCAGGGACGCCGGGATAGTCACCCCCCGGCCCGGTTTTTGATCAGGGGCGATTTCCATGTCTCTTCCCTGGAGGGTTATCCGGGTTATCCGGTAATCTCCAGCCGAGGGATCCTTCTCGGGAACCAGGTACCGCAGGGTGATGTCCCTGCCGGCAAGGTAGATGTCGGCTTCAAGCACGCCCCGATCATCTACCAGGGCCCGGGTAAACCGGGGGCGGATTAACACATCCCCCCGCAGCCCGCGGATCCCCAGGGTCTGGGTTAGCAGGGTCAGCATGTACCAACTGGCCGACCCGGTCAGGTAGGGGTACATGCCCCGGCCCTGCTGATTGATGTATTCGGGAATCCCCGGGTACAGACGGTTCAGGTCCGCCTTACGGGTATGGTCCCAGATCGAGAGCAGGACCCTCTCCGCCTCCCGGTTCAGATCCCGGACGGCTTGGAATAGCTGATTACCCTGCCCATCTCCGTTAGACGCCCCGGAAAGCAGCCTGTCCGGCCAGGCGTAAAGACCGTAGGCGTACATCACCGCCATGTGGCTGAACATTGCCCCGTTCTCCTTATGGCCGTAGGCGAACCCGAAGAGACGCCCCATATCCAGCTTGACCACCTTGAAGTCGCTGTTTAAGCGCACCCCGCCGAGATCATCGTCCCAAAGCCGCCGGCGGACCGTGTCGACCACGGCCTGCACCTGCTCCGGTCCGGGTACTCCGGCCATGATCGGAAAGGTCTGGCCCGTGAGGGTTATATTCGGCTCCTCCTGGGGATTCCCCGAGGGCTGCTCCAGGCGGCGGTGGTGATCATCGTAGTATCCGTTGAACCAGGAATAATCCCCCTGCTCAAAGAACTCCTGGCCTCCAACCTGGGCCAAGAGGTTCTCGCCCATCTCCGCAAGAATCCGGGCAATCCCCGATGCGGACATTACGATGGTATCCCCGGAAAGTCCCCGGGCCACCAAATCGCAATACTCCTCTAAGCGCTGGCGCCGCAGCCGGGGAGACATGGGGGGAACATCAACCCCGTCCTGGCCGCGGAGTAACACCTGGAGTTCCTTGGGCAGTACGAAGGATTCCGCCAGGGACCGGCGCTCCAGTTCCCGGACAAGCCGGGATAGAGAAATAAGGTTTTTCCCGTACAGGGCCGTAAAGGCCACGCTCTCGCCCCGGTTCCGGGCCATGTCCATTCCGTCGTTCCAGTCGGCTCCTTCCAGGGACAGGCTGCCGGACTCCCCGGCGGCGTGGTAGGCGGTGAGGTGCTGAACCAATACATGCTCAAGAACGGATCCCTGGTGCTCCTTTCCACCCAACCGGGTTTTCAGGACGAGGCCGTTTTGAGGGCTCCAGGCATCGGAAACCTTGGTGCAGCGGTGGGTGTGCTGATCCTGAAAATAGCTCTGCCGGCGCAGGAGAAAGGGGAAATCCCCGGTCTGATCCAGGTAGAGTTCCAGGGTCAAGAGAGGCCAAGCCCCGTGGTCCATCCAGAGTCGGGGAATATTGTTCCGGTCCGCCAAGAACTCTCCGGGTTTGTCCCCGATAATGGTAGCATTGCTTCCGTCTATCCGCACTCCCGCAAAGTTGTGGTACAAAAGATCTGACACCTGTTCGGGTTCGGTCAGGAGCAGGGCAAGACAGTCCTGCCAGAGGTCCCGCCATCCCCTGCCTCCCCGGCCGTAATCATGATGGGGCATGAACGAACAGCCGAAGATTCGGCGCATGGTGGGCTGGAGGGCGACCCAGGCGAGCCAGGAGTCCAGCTCCTGGGTCCCCGTCCGGATGCGCATCCGCCGGATTTGGGCAAGCCAGTACTGCTCGGTATCTTGGAGAGCCCGGCGCTGGGCTTGAACATCCAGGAGGTTCCGGGGCTCCTGTAATAGTTCTGCCGGCCCGGGGTTTTCCATCCGACCCGGGTACTCGCCCAGGCCTGCAACCATGGTTATGGTCAGAGCCTGTCCCGAAGCAAGGCTCTGGGGGGCGAATCGGAAGCCCGCCAGGGTTTCCACTCCGTCCACCCGGTCCCCCGGACCAGCCGGGGCAGGGGTATTATCCAGGACCGCCTGGGGGAACTGCATACAGCCCGCCTCCCCGGTAAAATCGGCCTGATCGGCAAAAAATCCGTCCACGGCCATCCTGGACCCCTGGTACCATCCCGCCGCCAATCCGTAGTAGCACATGGCATTCGGATTGTGACCCCGCTCGTCAAAGGAGAGGGTTGGCCGGAGAATCACCCCATCCTCCAAAACCCATGCCCGGTTCAAGAGACTGGTTACATGACGGTGGTCCCGGACCGAATCGGCGCTGCGGCCGTAGAGCATGTAGGCCCCGGTTACCACGATCTCCCGGTCCTCACCGCTGATATTGCTGATTTCCACCCCGGCACATTCCAACAACCCGCCCTCGGCGGGAGAGAAGAAATCCGCCACGGCCTTCAGCCCCAGGAGCCGATTGGTACGGATCAATCGGTACCAAAGCATCCCGGCCTCGAGCCTGGACTCCGACCCGGGATCGTGGACCCCATCCCCCTCATGGGCGAAGACCGACCACGACCCTACCCCGGGTACATGCACCCAGAGGTTTCGGGCGGCGGGACCGTTTATGACATCCTGCTCGCTCACCGGGGGAAAGAGGAAGCTATTCTGATCCAGCTTTGCATCTCCCTTACCCCGGGGGGTAATAACAGCCTTGTACCCCCGGGCATTCATCAGGGGGAAGTAGATGCCCCGAATGGCCTCGGGATTATCCTGGGAGAACCGTCCATTCTCCGTGTATTGGTTGGTCATACCGCCGCTCCTTCAAAAAGGATCTCCATGGCCGTCAGATTCGCGCCCCGGATATCCTGTGCCTTGGCCCCCAGCAGTTTGGGGCCGGGCATGGTTTCAATGCTGCCGTCCCGGTAATGCAGCCGGTAGGAAACCGGCTCATCCCCCAGATACACATCCCCCCCGGGGCGTACCCTTAACAGCACCCGTATCCGGCCCAGAAGGTAGGCCTCAATCACCCCGTCCTCGGAAAAAAGCCAGCCGGGCAGCTGAGGCCGAACCTGGAAACAGAGCTGCCCGTCTTCCAGGGAGAAGGGTTTCCTCCCCCACAGGGCAACCTGCCACATCTCTAAAAACTCTGCCGTCGACCCCGACAACCGGGCGACGAAGCCCCTGCCGTGCAGGCGCACATCGGGATGCACGCTGGACACAATAAAGGAGGAATTCTCCGTGGTGCTGCGTCCGTACATCACCGGGTTTAGAAACGGCACCAGGGCCTTCCGGGCCTCCTGCCAGAATTCCCGGCCAAGCCCGGCCTTCAACAACTCCAGGAGGAACTTATACTCCATGTGCAGCCAAACCGATTCGTTCTCCAGCCACCCTGGTGTAAAGGCCCGGGCCCGTCCGATTTGGTTCGGCTGCTCCGCCAAGGACTCATTGACCTTGTACATACCCAGCACCTCATCGTAGAGCCCTGTGGACTTAATCCGTTCCAGGATTCCTGCCACCGAAGCCCCGTCCCCGGCAATCTTTGCCTGCTTTACGATTCCCTCTAAAAATAGGGGCATGGGGGTGTATTCAATATCTTTCAGGGTGATTCGACTGCCTCCCTGACCGTCGGACTCTGTATCCCAGTCCACCGCCCGGCCGATAAAGTAGGTAGGCACCAGGCCGTCCCTTCGAACAGCCCTTGCCCTGTCCATGGCGCGGCCGAGTTCCGTTCTGGCCGCAGCCACCCATTCCCGGAGAACCGGCCCCTCCAGGCATTCCATCTCACCAGGGAACCGGCGGTACACCCCTTCCCGGTACTCTTCCCGGAGGGTACTCACCCGGTCCCAGTAGGCGAACCGGGTCAACCCGCCCTTGGCCAGCTCGTCCAGAGCCCCCAGGGTTCCGCGCCACAGATTTCCCGCAAGAACCGGTATCTCCACCCTCACACCGTCACCCCCGGCTTCCAGACTCTCTTCCAGCATCACCGCAAGGCGGTAGAGCTCAGCAGTCTCGGAGGTAGATGAACCGAAGAGGGCCGGCAACCCGTTTAATGCGTCATACCAGCCGGGCTTCCCGGCCTCCATCTCTATACCGATCCCCTGGGCGTCCAGGGTGGTGAGCTTTACTCCCAGAAGCACCAGAAGTTTCTCCGCCAGGGTGCTGGTGAACACCCCGCCATCCTCCCGGGTTATCAGGGTCGTCTCATCCGGCTCGTCACCGTGCTCCACCCCGTGGAGCTGAAGCACCTGGCCGTCCACCAGGGTGTAACGCTTGCTGCGGGGCAACACCTTGGCACCGGGGCTCGTATACCCGTACACAGGAGTCCCGAAGAACAATTCTTGCATCCCGTCGGGATACACGCTTAGAAAGCTATCGATCAGATCCAGGGTGTAGGTCCAGTGGTCGACCCAAAACCCCTCGCCGTGGTTACTGGTAAACACCGACTCAGCCTGGGAGAGCAGCTGACCAAGCTGTTCCTCAATACGGCTCCTGGCCGCTACCTCCCCGGTGACTCCTTCTTTACCGTCCCGGAGGTGCTTTATCTCCAGGAGGCGCGCCGCCTCCCCGGGCGTGAAATCCCGGGCGAGCATGCCCGCTAACTCGGTATCCTTCCGGGGATGTATCCCCAGGGCATCCATGACCGGGGACCGTTTTTCCGGGGAGAGCCGAAAGACCCGGCCCCGCACCACCAGGGGGTTGTAGCCGTCGGGTTGGATGAGGCTCATAAACTCCCGGATGATGGAATCACCGACCTCGGGATGGAACTGTACATCCAGACGCCGGTTCTGATTTACATCCCGATAGTTCCCATAACCCCGGGAGTAATACTCAGGCAGGAGATTGAAGGCATTATAATCCCGCTCCAGATCCCCGTGTTTCCGGCTGAAGAGGTAGTACCACTGAGCCGGACCGGCGGTTTCATCCCGGGACTCACCGGTATCTCCGGCGGTCCCAATCATCCAGGGATAGCCTCCCCGGAGGATATTATCCAGGTGGGTCTGCTTCAGGTACTGGTTAAACACCGGATCGGCGGTCTTACCGGTCATGGGACGTACCAGCCGGTTAATCAATGCACGGTTCTGCCTTCTGTTTTCCTCAATGAACCCCGAGGCCATGATGGTGGGGAGCAGCCGGGCAACCCGATCGGGGGTATCAGCCGATCCCACCAGGGTATGGATGGTTACCGACTGCCCTTCGGTCAGATCAAAGCTGCCCGCTGAAAATCCGCAGGGAAATCTGCCGACCCGCACCTGGGGACAGGCTAATAAATCTCGGAGGGTTCTGGAGTAAAATCCCTCGGGAGTCCGAAAGCCGGTATCCTGGGAAAACACCGGTTCGGGATCTACAATACAGGGCAATACCCGTTCCAGGGCTTCCTCCACCCCTGCCCCGGACGCCCTATTCCCGTCCCCGGGAATATCGACGAAACTGAAGAAGTAATTTCCTTGGTGCTGCTCTGTCACATGGGTCTTATCCTCGGTGGAACTGGATAACCGGGCATACAACCCCTTGCCCCGGATATCCTCGGCCAGCATCCAGCCCGTCAGGGTATTCGCCATATCCTTAAGAGCCTCGTCGCTGGATCCGAAGGGAACCAGCCGGGGCAGCCCGTCCAGGACCTCGAAGGATACCGGCGCATCCGAGGTATTAGTAATCGTTACCGACCGGATAAGACCGGCCACAGGCTGTTCAAAGAGGGTCGAATACTCCACCCTCGTACTGAGCGGCTCCGATGCATCCCGGATACTCAGCCCGTCCAGACCGATATGCATCTCCGAGGGTGCCCCCCCGGCAAAGGCCTCAAACATCCGCGGGGCTCCGGCGACCCCCTTATGGATCCGGTAGAAGGTCCGGAACCCCAGGGTATGCACATCGTGGTAGGCCTTCACAGCGGGCTGGAATTCCAGGATCGCCCCGTCCTTATTATCCAAACCGATACTGCAGATCCCTTGGCCCCGGTTTACATAAAAAACCCACAGGGGAATTCCGAAGGGCCCGCTGATCCCTGGCAGAAAACTGGCAAAGGCAGGGGTCTGCTGGTAATCCTTTATCTGTACTGTTCCATCGTTGTCTAGGGTATACATACATCATTCCTTGGAACCATACCGCAACACCGGAATGGTTGGTTTATTCTATCAACTATCATACTACGGCAAAACCAGTCATCTGTAAAGCAAAACCTGGTATGCAAGCCTATGGACGGATGACGGTTTTTCACCGGGAACATAAGTGCGAATAGTCCCGGAGCATACTCCTCCACCTGCCCTAGGCCACCAGGCATCCCCGCCCCGGGAAGGCCCCGGGGACAGCCTAGCGCCTCACGCCCTATTTTTAGGAAGCCGGCCAGGTAAGGCTCACCACCGAGTGCTCGGGAACTGTGAGCCCCACCCCCTTCCCGGTTCGTCCCTGCTGGAATACCCCCAGCTCCCGGGCTGTCTCCCCAGGATTGAGGACCGCCAGGCCAAACCGGCCATCCCGGTCCCTGGAAGCTGCCATGTAGAGCCCCTGGGCCTGGTAGCTCCGGGTTCCCAGAATCACACTCCCCGGGGTAAACACCCTGGACAGATGCCCCAGATAGGTATGGGAGGTTTGAAAAGTAAGCCGTCCCTTATCGGGTTCGCAGAGGACCGGGGCATCGCAGAAGTTTCCTACGTGATTCGGGCCGCCCCGGTAGTCCAAAAGCAGGTTCCAATCGATCCAGCCCCCGCAGCCCTGGGCAATATCCGATAGAATATGTTTCCCATAGATCTCCCCCCGGTCCCAGCGGCCGGGCTTAGCGCCCCCCTCGATGGTAGATTCGGTCAAGATCAGGGGTTTTCGGGGATAGCGCTCCCGAATTGGACCCAAGAGTTCGGAATCGAACCCGGAATACCAGTGGTAGCCGATGCCCCAGATATAGGCCGATGCAGAAGAATCCTCCAGAGAGACCCTGCACCGGGCATCCAGCCGGTCCCGGTTATGATCCCACAACAGAATGCGTACATCCTCCAAGCCCGCGCGCTTCAGAGCCGGCCCCAGATGATCCCGAATAAAGGCCGTCTCCTCCTCGGGGGTGTACAGACAGGAATCCCAGATCTGCTTGGCCTCGGGCTCGTTCTGTACCGATACGTACCGGATAGGGATTCCCTCCTGCCGGTAGGCCTGAATGAACCGCACAAAATGCTCCGCCCATACCCCGTAGTATTGGGGCAGGAGGGAACCTCCGTAGTTCATCTGGCCGTTGTCCTTCATCCACCAGGGAGGGCTCCAGGGACTTACCATAATTTCCAGATCCGGCTGAACCGCCAGGGCATCCTTAATCATAGGAATGACCCATTGCCGGTCCCGCTCGATGGTGAAGGTTCCCAGGCTGCGGTCTGCCTGCCCGGGGGTGCAGTTGTAGTTGCCCAGGGCAAAGTCACAACTATTCATATGAACCCGGCCCAACACATAGCCGGTGCCTGTAACCCCCTCGCCGGGGTGGGTACCCGCGGGTGCACCGGCTCCCGGCACATCGCCGGCCCCGGTCCCGGCGAAGTAGCTCCGGATAAACCTGGTCTTCTCTTCCCGGGGCAGCTGGCTGTACAGCCACGCCGAAGCCTCGGTAAATGCCCCGCCGAAGCCGTAGAACATCTGCCGCTCGTCTCCGGGAACCACCCAAACCCTGGCGCAATCCCTTCCCGAACCGGGGCTGCTGCCCTCCCCGGCCTCGGTTCCGGCCGGATCCAGCCCCCGGCCGTCCTCGGGGGTATCTTCCCACTCAAGCTCCAGGGGTAATACCCTATTCCCGGTTTTCCGGGCCGTTATCCGTGCGTCTATCATCCCAGTCCTCCCTTGCCTTCACTCCGCATCAATAGGTCAGACCGTATCCCAGGGGATATAGAACCTCATCCTGCCCCACCCCGTCACCCAGGGGTAGATCTGCAGGATCCGCGGGCCAGGTATAAGAAAGCCGGCCTGAAGGGCGTTCAAGTCCAAAGAGAACATCAGCTATCCCCTGCGCTTGGGTCCCGGGCAGCCATGCGGCCACCAGGGCGGAACTGAGTTCCCGGACCTGTCGGATATCAACAGGCCGGCCGGAATACAAAATCGTAACCAGGGGGATGTCCAGTGCGGCGGCGGATGAAATCACCCCAAGATCAGCCCTGGAAAGTCCCAGGGTCATGGAATCGCCTTCCATCTCCGCATAGGGGCTCTCGCCGATTACCGCCAGAACCGCTGCCGGTCTGGGATCCCCCTCCTGGAGCTTGCCGTCGGGCCGGTAGATCACCTCCACCCCCTGGCTGGCGGCATAGTCGGTGACTGCACCCAAGAAGGTTGTGCCCGGGATCTTGTTCCCGGTAAAGCCCTGCCAGCTCAGGGTCCAGCCCCCGGACTGGCTGCCGATGTCGTCGGCCTTGTAGCCAGCCACCAACAACACAGGGGTTTGATTTTCCTGGAGGGATTCCAATGTCAGAGGCAGTACCTGCCCCCGGTTCTCCAGGACCACCACGGACTTCGCGACGGCCTCCCGGGCGAGTTCCCGGTGGGCATCGCTGCCGATGTGATCAAAGAACTCCCGCTTCGCAAAGGGGTTCTCAAAGAGCCCCAGGGCAAATTTTACCTCCAGAATCCTATACACCGCCTCATCAATACGCGCCATGGTCACCCCGTCGCTCAGGACCGATGCCTTGAGATTACGGATGGTGCCTACATAGTCATCCGGTACCATGATCATATCAATGCCGGCCATGACCGCCTTGGTAATCTGCTGCATGGCGGTTCCCGGAAGCTGTTTTACCGCCGCCCAGTCGCTCACCAATAGACCCTGAAATCCCAGGTTCCGGCGCAGCATACCGTCCAGTATCTCTGCATCCCCATGAACCTTCTTCCCGTAGATGCTATTGAAGCTGGCCATCACCGATCCCGCACCCTCGGCAAGACCCGCAACGTAGGGAGGTAAAAACAATTGTCGGATTTCTTCCATGGGCATCTCAACATTGCCCTGGTCCCGGCCGTTCACCGTGCCGCCGTCCCCGATAAAATGCTTCAGGGTCGCCAGAATGGTATCCGGTCTTGCCAGTCCGTCCCGGGGATCTTCCACCCCCCCAGGCCCCTGGTATCCCCGGACCGCCGCGGCCCCCAGGCTGCTCACCAGTTGGGTATCCTCTCCGAAGCCCTCGTAGGTTCTACCCCAGCGAATGTCCTGGGGTACGGCCACCGTTGGAGCAAAGTTCCAGTTTACCCCGATGGCTGCGGTCTCCAGGCTTGTTGCCCGGGCAATGCGTTCCACCAGGTCCGGGTCGCCCGCAGCCCCGAGGCCGATATTATGGGGAAAGATCGTTGCACCCAGGAGGTTGTTATTGCCGTGCACCGCATCAATGCCGTAGAGCAGGGGTATGCCCAGCCTGGTGGACAGGGCCTGCTCCTGGAACGAATCAATCATATCCGCCCATCCCTGGGGGGTGTTTTCCCGGGGAGCCGAACCGCCGCCGCTCAGGATAGATCCCAGGGCGAAGGTAGCGATATGCTTAGGGTTCTGTAAAAAGCTCCGGTCGACCTGTATCATCTGGCCGATTTTTTCATCCAGAGTCATATACGACAACAGATCCCGGGCCCGGTCAGCCGGCGCCGCTTTTGCATCCCTGTATAATGCATCCTCCGGGGGCGCGGCCAAGGGCTGTTCACCAGACCCGCCCGCATTGCTGCTCCCCCTGGGGGTTCCGGCACAGCCGAGTACCGCCAGAAGAAGCACCGGTATCAATACAATCAACCAACCTAATTTCCTGTTCATAATCTATCCTTTCGTCTATGTGTAAAAGCCTGGAAACCAGAGTCCCCTACGGAGAGGCCGGAATACAATTGTCCAGCCCGCCGGGACGGGATGGCGAGGCTGATTTCCCACGCTCTTGCACACAAGTACTGGTATAAAAAAGCCTGCCCGGGACGGAATCCGAGGCAGGCTTGGTGGCTACAAGGACCGCTTGTCCAGCCTCTTGGTTATCATTCGGTTTATTATGGTCATAACCATAATAATGAAGAACAATAACCAGGCTATGGCGCTGGCCTTACCGAACCGGGTAGCTCCCCATCCGGTAAACATCAGGTAATACGCCGAGGTTAGTCCGGTATTCGCCGGTCCTCCCATGGTTTGGTACCCGCCCATCAGAACGTAGGGTTCGTCAAAGAGCTGCATACCGCCGATGATACTCATGGTAACCCCGAAGAAAATAATAGGAATAAGCAGCGGAATAGTCACCTTCATATGGGCCTGCCATTTGCTTGCTCCGTCTATCTCCGCGGCTTCGTAAAGCTCCCGGGGTATGGCCTGAAGTCCTGCCAGATAGATAATCGTATTCCATCCGATGAACCGCCAGTTAACCAGGGTGGCTATCATGATCTTCGCCGGCCACTCCTCGGTGAACCATTTCACGTTTTCACCGCCCAAGGCCTTGATCAGATAGTTCATCCATCCGAAGTTGTTGTCAAAAATCTGGGAAAAAATCAGGGTTGCTGCAACAGTACTGGTGATGTAGGGCAGAAAGAAGGCGGTCTTAAATACCTCTTTCCCCTTGAGTTTTACATCGTTCAGCGTAATAGCCAAGGGAATCGCCACCAGGTGCTGGGTCATGGATCCGAATATCAGAAGCCAGAAGGTATTGAGCAGGGCCCGCATGAAGAAGGGGTCGGAGGTGAGCAGATTCACATAGTTCCGCAGGCCGACAAACTCCACCGGACCGCGCATGGTCCAACGCCAAAATGAAATATAGATGGAGTATCCGATGGGATACAATCCAAAAACCAAAAACAAGATAAAGAAGGGGCTAATGAAGAAGTAGGGTGCGATCTTCTTATTGCCAAGTATATTCACTTTCATGGGATACCTCCTAACCCTTCACCGCGCCGGCGGCAAGGTTGGCAATAATTCTTCTTGAGAAGAACAGGAAGATAATCACCAAGGGCAGAATGGAGAGAGCTGTACCGAGCATCAATCCCCCGTAGTTGCCGTCGCTGCGTACAAAGAGGGATGACAGGGACACCTGCAAGGTAGAATTCCGGGGATCAGGGAGCATTACCAGGGCCCCCAGGAAGTTATTCCAGCTGCCGACAAAGGTCACCGTCCCGAGGATCGCAATTCCCGGCTTAGCCAGGGGAAATACAATATTGGGAAGCATTTGCAGCTCATTCAGACCGTCGATACGGGCCGCATCCATCAAGTCCAGCGGAACAGCTTCCTCGAGAAACTGCTTCATCAAAAAGATACCAAAGGAATTCGCCATTCCGGGAACAATCAAGGGAAGCCAGGTCTGATACCAACCGAAGGCCACCATCATCCTGAAAAAGGGAATAATATTCAGGAAGGGCGGAATCGCCAGGGTCAACACAACAAACATTAGTATCGCATTCTTACCCTTGAAGTCATACTTCGCAAAGGCAAAGCCCCCCAGGGTACAAAAGAAGATCGTTGTAACCGTGGCCAACACAGCAATCCCGAGGCTATTACCGAAGGACCGCATAAAGGGTATCTGCCGGAACAGTACCTCCAGGTTCTCCGCCACGGAGGTTCCAAACCAAACATGGGGCGGGTTTGCAAAGGGCACCGGATGGGTCGCCAGAACAAACACGTAATAAAACGGAAAGGTAAAAAGTAAACCAAAGAAAATCAGAATGACATACTTACCCAGGACCGGCAGAGAAAACTTGCCTCGGCTCTTGTTCTTCAAGGTCTTTTCAGTGTCCCGGTAAAATGTCATAGGATCCGCAGGGGATATATTTGAATTTTTCATATAACCATCCTTAAAAGAAGATCCGGCCAACCCGAGGGCCGCCGGATCTTCCTGGCATTACCGTACTTACTGAATAGCAGCCAGAATCTGAGCCTTGGCTTCGTTGTAAGCCTGCTCAACACCGGCCTGGCCAGTAATTACCGATGTAACCGCATTACCCCAGATTGCCAGGGCAGTGGCATCGTATTCGGATACCTTTGCATTAGGCATACTCTGAGCAACATCAGCGAAGATCTGCCGAACCTTGTCGCCGCCGAAGTAGGCAACGTCTTCGTTCATAACAGGATCATCGTAGGTGGTGGTCAGGGCAGGATAGGCATCGATGGTTTCGAAGGTAATCAGCTGGGCATTTTCGCTGGTGGTCAGGTACTTAATAATTTCCCAGGCAACAGCCTTCTTGTCAGCAGGAACCTGCTCGGGAATACCGAGGTATGTACCACCAAGGGCAGCAGGGAACTTTCCAGGCAGGTAGGTGATTCTCCAGTCGGTTACCTCGGGGGCCATCCAGGTCCGCAGGGCGCCGCCGAACCACGCACCGTTAACCATCATGGCAACATCGCCGTTCTTGAAGCTTTCTACCCAGGGTCCTGACCATGCGCCGTAGTCGGCATCAATACCGGCATCACGCACAGCTTTAACCAGTTCCAGTACATTCATGAACTTCTGCTTGGGCTCCAGGGGCTTGCCGTCTTGGAACCAGCCGCCCTTTCCGCCGTTGATGGGAACAAGGGCAACATCGTTAGCATGGGGGAAGGCAATCTGGCCGGCAGCCTTCAGCTGCTCGCCGATCTCGATAATATCGTCCCAGGTCTGAGCATTGATAATATCCTGAGGATCTACCCCGGCAGCCTTCACGAGCTCTTCCCGGTAGAACATAACGGCAGGAGCAATATCAACAGGCATAGCAACCAGGGCTCCGTCGGTGGTGGTGGCGTTGGCCATGGCAAAGTCAACCAGGTCTTTACCAACCTGTGCGCCGTTAAACGGAGCCTGAGCAAGGTTGGTAAGTCCGCCGCCTTCTACAAACTGGGCAATATACCCAACTTCCAGGGCCTCAATATCGTTGGTCGCCTCATTGGCAGCCAATACAGTGGTCAACCGGCTATGGTGACCGCCGAAGTCGCTGGTCTGGTAGGTGATGGTGACGTTGGGGAACTTCTTTTTAAAGTCCTCAGATGCAAATACTGCGGTATAAGCAGCCTCAAGGTCTCCGTACAGACCCAAGCTCACCTCGTACTGTTTGTTAGGATCGTAAGCAGGAATCGCTGAACCGCTGGCTCCAGCCTCCCCTTGTCCGGCAGCAAAAACTGCTGTCATCACCATTGTAGTCATGATGATCAATGAAATTAGACGCCTCATGGCATACCTCCCTCATTCATGCGTCGTGATTAATCTGCTTCTGCAGATTGGTTGATTTCTTCAACCAACTCAATCATCCCATGACTTTCGGGTCTTGTCAAATAAAAATCATATTTTTTTTGGATAAGGGGATTTTAATGCCCGGCTCTCCGTCTTCTTCCGGGTTTTTGCAGTAAACTGCGAGTGGGTTGGTTTGTTTCTTCTTTCAATTTCCCAGGATTCAGGGATCTATCCCGGGATTGGTAGGGATATGGCCCCCCGGGTATTTGACCAATCCAGCTTTTCGGGAGTACTGTAGAACAATAAGGAACCGCCATGCTTTCCACTAACATTATCGGCAACATCAATACCAATCGCATCCTCCGGTCCCTCTGGGAACGTGAACCCATCAGCCGCATTGATATTGCCAAGGCCCTGGATCTGGATAAGTCGACCATCTCAAAGATCATGAGCCAGCTCATTGAGCGGGGCATCGTTGTCGAAAAAGACGTGGGAGACGCCAGCCCCATCGGCGGACGGAAACCGGTTTTCCTTGGGGTAAATCCGGAATACGGGGCGGTAATCGGAATGGAATTCCAGACCACCTTCGCCCGAATCATTGCCCTGGATATGGCAGGACAGGTCATCATCCGGGAAGAGATAGCCATAAACTTTCACGACTACACCCTCCCCCAGCTCTTCGAGGAATTAGCCCTGCGCTACGCCCAGCGGCTCCGGAAGAAGGGCTGGCGGGTCATTGGGGCATCTCTTGCCGTGGCGGGTATCGTAAACCCCATAAAACGCGCCGTCATCCGTTCGAATCCCCTAAGCATAACCTCACCGGTACACATAGGCACAGACATCCAGGAACGCCTGGGGTTTCCGGTCTTCTTGGAAAACGATGCAAAATGCTGCTGCTGGGCAGATCTGGTGAATCAGCGGGGGCAGAAGGTTAAAAACTTCATGTATATTCTCGGAGAAATCCGAACCCTGAACATCCTCGATCAGGTCCATCACGGTCTTGCCGTGGGTTTTGCCTTCGTCATCGACGGAAAGGTGCATTACGGCCACAACTTCGCCAGCGGAGAGTTCAGCTCGGTGTTTAAACGGGATTCCTTTCTCAGTCAGTTCAGCCTATCCAGCGACCAGGACATCCTCCAGATCGAATCCAGCCCCATCCTGCGAAAACGTATTTTTGAAGAACTGGCTGCCAACGCCGCCCTTCCCTTCAACCTGCTCAATCTCCATGCCATCGCCATCGCCGGAGATATGGTAGCCTACGAGAAGGAACTGACTCCAATCTTCGAGAAAGCGATCCGGGATAACTGGTCCTACCCGGACCAAACAGACATTCAGGTGAGCTTCACGCCCTTCGGTCCCTGGGCTGTAGCCCACGGCGCCGCGGCCCTCATTATTGAGCAGCTCTTCGCATTACCGAAAATCGAGGATGTGGACGGCGAGATCCGTCCGGTGGGCATCCACCTGTTCCAGATGATCGAAGAAATGGAGGCAGTTCACGGCCGGGCTAGTATCCCCGGCGTAGAAGCCGGTACAGTCCATACAGGCCTAGGACAAAATCCTGGCCGGTAGCAACACCGCCCTGGTCAGCGAAGGTAGAGAGCCGGTCCCAATACCAGCGCACTAGAGGTGCGGACGGCAGATGGGGCTCTAGAATCCGCCAAACCGCTTCAAGCTCTCTGACTCCCCTGCCGAACTCCCGGCGGTCGAAACAGCTGGCAGCCCCCCTCAGCCGGGCTCCAACCTGGCGGGCGGTGGTTTGAGCATCCTTCCGATGGAAAACGGTTTTTCTAATCAACCCCGAGGCAAGCCGCTCTACGCCACCGGTCAAACGGTAGATCATCTGAACGTTCCGGGAGAACTCTCCAGTCATATAATGGTAGATCTCACCCGGAACACCGAAGAGGTCCCCCATGGCAATGGCAAGCTGCCGTCGGAGAATCCAGTTGGAAGTACCGTGCATCAGTTGGAAAATCTCCTCCGCCGCGGGTTCAAGTCCCATTCTGGCAGCCGCCTCGGCGCTGCTAATCCGCACCCGAAGACTATGCCCCTCCCGCAGGCTGCGGAGAATGGGCTCGGATCCCTCTTCTACCCGGATCTTCCCCAGGGCCCAGGCTGCCTCCACCTGCAGATCTTCTGATCTATCCTGGAGGCTGTCTATGAGATAGGGCACCGCCGCAGCTGAGCCCATGGTGCCCAGAGCCCGGGCAATCATCGGCCGGGAGAGGGCATCGGGATCCTTGAGCCGGTTGATCAGCTCCTGCTCCGCCTCGGGGGTACCCAACCTCGCCAGCGCCATGGCTGCAGCCTCCCGGACCACCGCATCCGGATCATCCAGCCTGATTACAATCTCCGAAAAACTCAAGGTATGGGCTGCGCCTCGGACCTCCCGGAGAGCCCGCTCCACCGCCTCCGCCCGGGCCGGCCTGCTGAGCAACCCGATATTGGTAACCGCCCGGAAGATACCCGGATTCAGGATGGTAGACATAACAGTCCGCACGCTCTTGTCCTTGGGGGTAGCGATCCTCCCCATGTGGGTGAGGCTGAACAGAACCAGCACGATCGACAGGGAAACCACTACCTGAAACGCCGTGGGCTCAAGCTGTCCGATGCGCAGGGGCTGTTCAGCGAGAAAATCGTACAACTGTCCACCAAGGAAGGGGCTGAGGGCGGCACTGACCCCGAAGGCAGTCCAGTACCAAGCCGAGTAGGCTGTGCGGTATTTTTCCGGCGACAGGGCCAGCATAAACTGGCTGATCCCCTCCCAGAACGCCGGTGCCAACAGCCCTCCGGCGAAGGCGATGCCCGGCAGCACCCAAACATAGTTATGGGAGTTAAGCACCAGATAGCCTACCCAGGAAAGAATGAACAATCCCCCGAGGATCACCACCGGCTTTTTACCCATCCGGTCCATGAGCATCCCCCAAAAGGGGGCCATGGCCACCCAGGTGGTCTGGCTAATTACGAAGGTAATTCCGAGCCATACCGTAGGGGCCCCGCCTCCCAGGGGGTCTGTCGTGAAGGGGGCAAGGAAGGGGGCGGCAAGGTTCATGGAAAAAAGGTACAGCCCCATAATCATGCAGAAATTGCGGAATTTCTTATCCCTGAGAGGCCGGAGGAACTCCCCGAGGGAGAATTTCTGGCTATCCACCACCTTCGGTTCGGGAATGAACCCGTGCAGCAGGATATCGATAACCCCGGCCACCCCGGCGATGGCGTACAGGATCCCGTATACCCAAAAAACCTGCTCCAGGTACAGGTCGATTACCAGTGTCGCAATGAAGAAGAAAACCAGGTTAACAACCTGGGTGATCGACGAGCGTTTCCCAAAAAAACTGGCCCGCTTTCCCTCGGGAATCAGGTCGGCCATCCAGCTCCACCACCCAGATCCGCTGGTATTCCCGAACACGGCAGCCAGAACCGAGGACAGAATCACCAGAACAATTCCGCCCTGGCGGCTGCCTCCCTGGGCTACCCAGAAGGCCCCCCCGGCTATGCCGAAGGCCATGAGGCGCTGAAGGAGGGTGGTAACCATGTAGAAGGGCTTACGGCGTCCGGAAAACCCCTTGATAATCCTGATAGAAACCAGGTTCAACACCGCTGCAAGGTTGATCAGTCCCACCATGAGCCCCAGCTGGGCAGAATTCGCTCCGAGATGGTTCTTCACAAACACCGTCAGGATCTGCTGGGGTGTACAGGTCACCAACCAGAGGATGCTCAAGGAACCTGCCAGAATGCTCATGGACATGGACCGGCTCACGTGCTGTTGGGTTATGGGGTTATCCTGCCAATCCTGCATAGGCGAAGATTAGAGGGACGCATCCCCTGTGTCAACTAATATTGGGGAGCAACCTATAGGCCCACCCTTGGGGGTGTTGCCGGGGTGCGGTGGTACAGCCTTTTGCGTACTGTATTCACCTTACTCCGCCAGCTCTCCTACACAGATCCGGTTCCGTCCACCCTCCTTGGCCCGGTACAGGGCACTGTCCACGGCCTCGACCAGTACCCGGTAATCATTATCCTTGGGTACCATGGTTCCTACCCCGGCGCTCAGGGTCACATAGGACCCCACATTGCTCTTGGGATGGGGAATCGCCCTTTCCCGCAGCAGGGCCTGAAGCCGCCGAGCCACGGTAAGGGCGCCATCCAAGTGGGTATTGGGCAGCACCAGCATGAACTCTTCACCCCCGATGCGGCACACCGAATCCCCTGGCCTGGCCGTTACTTCTTGGAGCAGCTTTGCAACCGTAATGAGTATTTCATCCCCCTTGGGATGCCCAAGGGTATCGTTGTACAGTTTGAAATAGTCCAGATCCACCTCAATGAGAGAAAGGTTGGAACCGGTACGGCGGCAGCGCTTCCACTCCGACTCAATGACATCCTGGTACATCCGCCGGTTTCCGACCCCCGTAAGGGAATCGTGGTAGGAGATGTAGTTCAGCTGCTCGTTGGCCTGTTCGAGCTTCGCCCGGGTTTCGGTAAGCTCCTCGATTTGGCTGTTTAGGGCCTTGGTTACCCGGATCTGAGTCACCCCGTAGCCCATGAGCAGCAGTCCGGCGCCATAGAGTAAAAAGGCCCACCAGGACAGGGCAGGATTCACCTCCACCTCCAGGATCAACTGAGGCTCGAGTTTATCAAGCGAGGAGGTCGTATCCCGGACATCCACCACGTAAAAGGCGTAGGTACCCCCGGGCAGGTTTGTGTAGGTAACCTCCCGGCGCGACCCGGCCTCGATCCAATCCCGGTCAAAGCCTTGAAGCATGTACCGGTAGCGCAGTTGGCTTGGCGCGGTGAAATCCAGGGCGGAGTACTCGATCCGGAGATAGTTGCGGTCAAAGGGTACCTCCAGACGCTTCTCCTCCCGGTCATCCTCCCGGGGCCAGACCTTCTGGCTGTAGAGGTAGAGGTTTGTCAGTTTCACCCGGGGCACTTCCTCAGGTTTGCTAATCTGCCGGGGGTCCACCTTCGCCAAGCCGGATTGGGTACCGAAATACAGCATACCGTCCCGGGTTTCATCGCTAAAGGCCCCGGAAGCAAACTCATCGTTGGATAAACCCTGCTGGCGGCTGAATAAGCTCACCGCCCCGTCTCGGATACTCACCTGGGCAATACCACGGTTCGTACCGGCCCAGATATTACTTAAAACATCCTGGGTAATACTCGTTACCGTATTACTCGGCAGCCCGTGCTCCTTGGTTATATGACGAACCACCTCTCCCTGGGGACTTATTATGGTGATTCCGCCCTCAGTGGTTCCGGCCCAAGTATTCCCCTGACGGTCTACCAGAAGGCTTCTCACCGAACCGCCGGCCAGGCCTTCCCGGGTTCCGTCGTAGGTGAACCGGGTAAACCGCTGCCTCTCGGGTTCAAAGAGATTCAGTCCCGAGTTTGTCGCAACCCAGATACTGTTCTGGGGATGCTCCTCCAGGGCGTATATTAGGTTATGGGAAAGACTATTCTCCCTGCTGGGATTATGGCGGTATTGAGCCACCGTCCCCGTTTCGGGACTCCATAAGGCCAGGCCCGAGGAATAGGTTCCAAGCCACAGCAGATCATCGGGCCCCTGGAGAATCGATAAAATAGTCTGATCCGGAAGATTTCCTCCCTGCTCCAGGGGGCTAAAAAAATCGAACTGTTCTGATTCCTCGTTGAACCGGTGCAACCCCAGGTTCGTCCCGACCCAAACGGTCTGGGAATCATCCTCATAGATAACCCTGATAATATCGTTCTGAATACGGTCGGCCCGTTGGGCAGCGCTGGTGGCAAATCGCCGAAAATCCCCCCCCTCTCGGGTCTGGAGATTGAGACCGCCGTTATAGGTTCCGATCCAGAGTCGACCCCGGCTGTCCCGGAGAATACTGGTGACCGTCCCGGTACTCAGACTTCCCGGATCACCCGGGCTATGCACCATTTCCTGGAATGCCTTGGTCCGGGGATTGTATTTATTGATACCGTTGCCGTGGGTGCCGATCCAGATTATTCCGCCGGCATCCTGGAAAAGGGAATACACGATATCGTGGGCCAGGGCACCGGGGGTCCCGGGGTTGGGAACATAATGCTCCAAAGACCTGTCCTGAGAATCAAAAACGAATAGCCCGCCGCCCCAGGTACCGGCGAAGATCCTTCCGTCCCGGGTCTGCATAATCTTATAGACGAAATTGTTTTTTTGTTCATCCCCAGGTCCGGCCAAAAAGGACTGCTCCCGGGTAACCCTGACTGTTCCGGGATCAAAAAAAGCCAGACCTGCCCCCCAGATGCCCAGCACAAGGCTACCGTCCCCAAGCTCTTCAATATCCATGACGTGGGGGCTTGATAGGGTACGTTCCGGCGCTAACCCCATAGCCGCCCCCCCGGCTGCCAATACAAATTGCCCGGCCTCCCGGTCCAGGCGGTAAAGCCCCGCATTTACGACCCCCACCCATAGATTGCCCTGGGTATCTTCAAATATATCCCGGATGGTCTCGGTGGCCAGAGGATCCTCCGGGGGGGATCCCTGGTCAGCAGCTGCGGTCCTGGACGGTGGAGCCGGAACAAAATCGGTCTCTCCCCGGGGCAGACGGTGCAGCCCCCCCAGGGTACCTACCCAGATATCATCCTGGGAGTCCCGGAGAATGCTTACGATGACATTGTTAGGTAAACTGGGATACCGGGTTACCTTCAGGGTGGTCAAGTCGATACTGTTCAGACCCTGGTAGGTGCCTACCCAGATTCTATTGTGGGCATCGTCCATGTAGAGGGTCTGTACCACATTTCCCGAGAGCGATTCGACATTGAAGGGTTCGTATTCAAAAAGTTCAAAGCGGTATCCGTCGTAGCGGTGCAAGCCGCTCTGGGTTCCAATCCACAAAAATCCATACGTATCCTGGAGGATTCCGGATACCGAGGAGCTCGCCAGACCGTCCCGGCGGTCAATCTGATCAAAATACATGGTTTGAGAAAATCCCAGGGCTGCCAATAACAGAAACCCCAGAATGCCGAACCTCCGGATGGATCCCCGGAGGCCGGCGGGGTTGCAAGGGTAATATTTTGTATTCACCCTAGAAAGTATTATGCATCCCCAGAGGCAAGGCAACAGGGAATAGATAAGAATTGTTCTTCTTGCCAGTTCGGGCCCGAGCCCGTATAGTTGAGGGGTGAGCATTACAAACCGTTACCGCCTAGGATTGGACACCCGCCTCACCCTCTTTTTTTTGCGCCACAGCTTCCGCAGTATATTCCGATTACCGGTTACGGGAATCGAGAAGCTCCACGGTCTGAAAGGCTCATCCACCGGCCCGGTGGTGGTTTGCAATCATCTTGCCAACCTGGATCCCCTCTTTCTGGCCGCAGGATTCAACGAAGGAATCCGCTTTTTAGCCTCGGATTTGCTCTTCCGCAGGCCGGTGTTGGGCCGGATTCTGCGCTGGGCAGGGATGATCTCCAAACGCAAGTTTCATGCAGATCCCGGGGCCGTCCGCCTGCTCAAACAGGCTGTATCCCGGGGTGATTGGGTGGGATTTTTCCCCGAAGGCGAAGCCACCTGGGACGGACTTACCAAACCTCCCATCGCGGGAACGGGGAAGCTGCTGCAGTTCCTGAAAACCCCGGTCATCGTACTGCGGCTGCACGGGGCCTATTTCAGCCAGGGCCGCTGGGCCTACCCCAAAAAACTACGACCGGTCTCCATTGAGGTCTCGGATATCATCTCGCCCGCTGAACTTCGAAGCAGCTCCGGCCAGGAGATTGAGGATCGGGTGTTCCGCGGTATGGCCATCAATCCCTGGACCGATCCTGAAGACCGGGGATTGAGCCCGCCCCGGCTTTCCGGTATGGAATCCACCCTGGTGTTCTGTCCTGTGTGTGCCGGAGGCAAGACCCTGGTGTCCGGCCCAAGGGTCTTGCAGTGCACCAGCTGCGGGTCAAAGGCAGTCCTGACGGATCAGCAAACCCTCAGATGGCTGCCCGGGCGGGAGGCATGGAAATCACCCTACACCCCTTTGGAAGACCTTCCGGAACACATACCCCAATGGAACGCCCTCCAGGACCGATGGTTCCGGGATCAGGGACCGGGGGTGTTTGCCCGGATGAGTTGGAACTGTTATTTTGAGGAGCATGATCCCCGGAAGGGCAAACGGTTTTCTTTGGCAGCTGAGCTTCGGGGAAACGACCAGGGGGCCATGGTCATCCGTATTCGGGCCGGCGGGGATCGCCCGGAAGAGGTAAAAACATTTCCCCTCTCGGAACTCCAGGGCATCAATGTACAGATGGAAGAACGGCTGGAATTCCGGCACAACCGGCGGTTGTATGTTCTGCGCTTTGAACGGCCCTGGGGCGGCTACCCATGGTACCGTGCCCACGGCATCTGGTTCGGTCCCACAAAGCGGGAGTCCCCCCGGACATAGAAACAACAAGGAGCACCTATGAGTGAAACCATGTCTGCCATGTGGCCCCCGGCCATCATGGATGCCATCATTTTAAGCGTTCTACTGTTAATCGGACATTTCTTAAAACGGAAGATTCCCTTGTTCAAGCGGTTTCTGCTTCCCAGCGCCATGATCGCCGGATTTCTGGGGCTCGCGGCCGGACCGGAGCTCCTGGGGATTGCCCCTTTGGATATCGAGCGCCTGGGAGTCTACGTATACCATCTGCTCTCGGTAGGGTTTATCGCCCTTACCCTGAAGGATCGGCCCATGACGGCATCCAGGCCGGTGGTCAAAACCGCCTTTTTCATCGTCAGCGTATACCTGATCCAGGGGATTATCGGCCTGGGACTCTCCCTCATCCTCGCCGCAACCATCTTCCCCGACCTGTTCCCGGCCATCGGACTCATCCTTCCCCTGGGATTCGGTCAGGGACCGGGCCAGGCCTACAGCATCGGCCGGACCTGGGAAAACGCCGGGGTGCTCTTCGGCGGGGGAATCGGCCTGACCATGGCGACCATCGGGTTCCTCTGGGCTACCTTCGGCGGGGTGTTTTTAGCAAACCGCCTGCGCCACCGTTTTCCTCCCGCAGAGGTTACCCGGGGCCAGGAATCCGCCGCTGCGGAGATTACCGATAACGAGGCCGGCGAGCTGCCGCTGAGTAATATGATCGACGGGGGAACCCTGCAGCTCTTCCTCATCGGCTTGATCTACCTGGCGGTTTACGGCACCCTCCAGGGGTTATCAGCCCTTCTGGCGCCCCTGGGATCCCTGGGGCAGAATCTGGCTAATGTCCTATGGGGATTCCACTTTGTCTTCGGTACGATCTACGCCGTGGTGGTGAAGATTATTATGAACCGCCTGAAGCGGATCGGCCTGATGACCCATACCTACAATAACAACTATTTACTCTCACGGATCTCCGGTACGGCCTTCGATTTTATGGTAACCGCCGCGATAGCTGCGATCTCCATTGAGGTTCTCCAGGCGAACTGGGCTCCCATTCTCATTATTACAACCCTGGGCGGTCTTGCTACGGCCTGGTTCGCGCTTTGGGCGGCCCGAAGGGTGTTCAAAACCGATGTTCTGGAGTACACCCTGGGATTCTTCGGCACCTATACCGGCACCCTTTCTACGGGGATGGCGCTGCTGCGGACGGTGGACCCGGGGTTCCGGACCAGGGTAGCCGATAGTTTGGTGTTGGGCGGGGGCTTGGCGCTGTTTCTGGCCTTTCCCCTGCTTATTATCTTGAATATTCCCCTGGTGGGGTTTACCGAGGGGCGGCCGGAGCTGTACCTGTTAACCCTGGGGCTGCTGGTGGCATACCTTGCCCTGACGATATTCGGCTTAGTATTCACCCGAAAATCCCGGAGAGCCGGGGCATCGGGGGAGTAGGGGGTTATTCCATGCCGGGTAGAATCTCCAGGGTGACAGCCCCCAGGGCAGCTACCCGGTCTCTACCCGGGCTATCCTGACCCGGCTGGAGCTTGGGATCCTCTACCTCCGCCTTCGGCCCAGGGCTCCCTTCGGGTGCTCCGGTGCTCGGAGGCTGCACTCCGGCCCTAGGGGGAAGCACAACTCGGCGGTAAAAACAGCTCAACCGGGCCTGACCGGCGGCATTTTTTGTGTGACAGGCCCCGGCCCCGGCGGGCCGAACCCGGTATACCACTGCATCCTGGTCGCAATCCACCAGGATCTCTTCGATTTCAAGGAAATCCCCGGAGGTTTCGCCCTTAACCCAGAGGGTATTGCGGCTGGTGCTCCAAAACGCCGCCCTCCGGGTTTCCAGGGCCGTTGTCAACGCCTGGGCGTTCACCGAACCGATCATGAGGATCCGCCCGTCCCGGACATCCTGGGCTATCGCCGGAATCATGCCCCCGCGCTTTTCGAACTGGGGCATAAATTCCAAGGTGTCTTCCAATGATTTCATTATGTCTCTCCTCCGAAGCTGGACTCATCCCCTTCATGGGGGTACCGGTACACCTGTCCGTCGGGGCCTTGGAGATGGTACCAGCCCTCGAATACCCCCAGGACCGTTCCCTCGTGGAGGGGAATTTTGCCCCCGCCCCCGGGCAGATCCACAGCGTAGGTGGGAATGGCCATGCCGGACAACCGGCTCCGCAGATGCTTCATGAGCTCCAGGCCCCTGAAAATGGAGGTCCGGAAGTGCCTGGTACCCCCGGCCAGATCTCCCTGAAACAGATAGTAGGGCTTCACCTTTGCCCTGAGCAGCCCCCGCATCAGATCCTCCAGCACCCCTTCATCGTCGTTCACCCCCCTGAGCAGAACGGCTTGGTTGAGCACCGGCATCCCCCGGCTAACAAGGCGGTCAATGGCCCTAGTGAATTCCGGGGTGATCTCTCTAGGGTGATTCACATGGGTGACAATCCACATGGCCCCGTAGCGGCCGAGCATATCAGCCAATTCCTCAGTGATTCTTCCAGGCATCACCACCGGAATCCGGGTAGCCATCCGAAAGATGTAATCAGGATTCACCTCCGTCAGGGCCTCGAGAATCACCTGCAACTCCCCGTCAGGAAGCATCAAGGGATCTCCCCCGGAGAGTAGCAGTTCCTGTATCTGGGGCCGCTGGGAGAGCACCCGGCAGATTTCCTCCAGCTGGGAGCCCGTAAGGCGTCCGGTACTACTGCCGGTAAAATGCCGGCGGAAACAGTGCCGGCAGTAGGTGGCGCAGCGGTCATTTACCAAAATTAGGGCACGGTCGTGGTAGTGGTGGATCAGCCGGGGCGCTGCCTCGTATTGTTTATCCGAAATGGGATCCCCGGACTCATAGGGTAGTAAGACCTGCTCCCCCGGGCGGGGAATAAATTGGGCTGCTATAGGATCGTTATCGGGGTCCTGGCTTCGGGCCAGAGACTTATAGTATTGGGAAACCCCGTAGGGCAGCCTGGTTTGGGGATCCACCCCTTCCAGAATCTGCCGGGGTGAATAATCTGAATCTTTCATGACAGTATGTGTTGTACCCCACGGGGGACTATCTGTCCACCGCCTAAAACCCCGTTAATACCCGGTCCATTACCCGGGCAAGCACCAGGGTGTCATCCAGTCCGTGGATGGGTGACTCCAAACTCCCGGACTCAACGAGATCCTGAAAATGCTGGACCTCGTAACAAAGCCCCGTGCTCCGGGCGCGGTGGTTCCATACCTCATGCCGGCCGTCATTCATGAACAGCTCCGCCTTCCGGGGAGCAAACCACGGCTCGTACACCGAGATGTATCCCCGGGAACCGGATATGGTTGCCCGGTTGTCCAACTGGTATACAATACTGCTTTCGCAGCTGGCGATTCCTCCGTCGTGGAATCCCAGAACGGCAATACTGGCAGCATCCACCCCGGTAGAGGCCATCCTGCCCATCACCTTTATATCCACCGGGTTGCCCCAAAAGGCAACGGGGAGCCAAAGGGGGTAAATCCCCACATCCAGGGTGGCGCCTCCCCCGAGCTTCGGATTAAAAAGCCGGTGTTTCGGATCGAATTCAGCAGGAAAGCCAAAACGGAGACTCATACTCCGGACGCTGCCCAGGTAGCCATGGTCGATATAATCCCAGATCTGACGAATCAGGGGATGAAACTTCGACCAGAGAGCTTCCATGAGAAGCACCTTCTTTTCCCGGGCAAGGGCGATAAGTTCCTCGGTATACAAGGCGCTGGTGGTCAGAGGTTTTTCGACCAATACGGGAATCCCATGTTCAATGGCTATTTGTGCCGACTCCCGGTGTTCTGAGTGAGGATTGGCGATGTAGACTCCGTCAATGCCGCCCTCGGTCAGGAGGTGGTCAAGATCGGTACTCCACCGGGGTGCCCCGAGCTCCCGGGCGCGAACCGCTGCTCGATCGGATGTCCTGCTAACTACAGCCTCCAGGCGCGCTCCCGGAACCCATTTTAGATCCTGTACCCAGGACTCGGCTATGTTTCCCGGACCAACAACAGCCCATCTAAAGTGCTTTCCCATGGCCATAGTGTAGCATGCATTGGGGCAACCACGCCATCACCACAATTGTCTAATCCCGGTAATCCGGGCATAATCACCCCAACAACCGGGCCTCGGTCCCTGATTCGACCGTAACCAGTTGACTATTATATATATTATTTTTACTATATAGATACAAACCACAGACCACGGATTCTACCGGGGTTAAAGGAGCTACACCATGAGTAATTCAAACCCAATGTTCGGATCGTTACATTTAGGATCAGGAGCCTCGGTTTCATCACAAAAAAGCGAAGATGCACAGACCGAGGAGGTAATCATTATCGGAAGCGGGCCTGCAGCCCATACTGCCGCCATCTATGCTGCCAGGGCCCAGCTGAAACCCCTGATGTTCGAGGGCTTCATGGCCGCCGGGGTTGCCGCCGGAGGCCAATTAACCACTACGACTGAGATTGAGAACTTCCCCGGTTTTCCCGAGGCCATCGGCGGTCCGGAGCTCATGGACCGGATGCGGCAGCAATCCATCCACACCGGAACCCGGATTAAAACGGAAACCGTGGATTCGGTGGACCTTTCTAGCAACCCGAAAAAGGTAATCGTCGGCCAAACCACCTATCTTACCAAGGCGATCATCATCGCCACCGGAGCCACGGCAAAACGGTTGGGCATCCCCGGAGAAGAAGCATACTGGCAGCGGGGAATTTCCGCCTGCGCGGTCTGTGACGGCGCCCTTCCCATCTTCAGGGAAAAGCCCCTGGTGGTTATCGGGGGCGGAGACACGGCATGCGAGGAGGCCAGCTACCTGGCAAAATTCGGCAGCCAGGTTCATATGCTGGTCCGCCGGGATGAGCTCCGGGCCAGTAAGGCCATGCAGAAACGGGTTTTCGATAACCCGAAGATTACCATTCACTGGAACACCGAGGCCCTGGAAGCCCTGGGCGATGACAAGCTGCTCAACGGGGTGCGGGTCGTTCAAAACAAGACCCGTGAAGAATCGGTTATTCTCGCCAGCGGACTCTTTTTCGCCATCGGCCACAAGCCCAATACCGATTTTCTGGGAGACCAGCTTCAAACCGATGAAGCCGGATACCTGGTTACTGCCCCGGATTCAACCAAAACCCAGATTCAGGGGGTCTTCGCCTGCGGAGACGTGAAGGATAAGGTCTACCGTCAGGCGGTAACCGCCGCCGGGTCTGGATGTATGGCTGCCCTGGAAGCAGAACGCTGGCTGGGCGAGCAGGAGTAACCCCCCACTCCGACCCGTAAGTCCTCCAAACCCTAAGCCCTCCGGTCCCTGAACCCCCGGAGGGTTTTTTATTTCCCCAGGGCATCCCCCCTACCCGCCCCAGGAACCGGAAGGTCCTCTTTACCGGCGCTGTTGCCAGGCGGGGCGTTTCACCAGTCTTGAGCCGGAATTCCTCCATGAAAGGGGGAGTAGAATTTTCTCTTCATTTCGTCTTTTTTTTATTGATTATTTTTTATCTATACATTACTATCCAAATTGTACCAGAAACCATAACCAAGGAGAGCCACCATGCAGACCCTGAACCTAACCGTATACTGTACCCCCCAGAGCCGGCACCAGTTGGTGGTTGACCTGGAGGGTGTTACCCGGGCCCTGCCTGGCTCGGTACGCAACCGTCTCCGTATCGAATTCCGTCTCTGCAAAAAAGCTGAGGCCGGATGCCCGAAAATCACCCTAAACAACCGTCCCCTGGAAAACCCAACCATCGACGGAATCATTGACGCATTGCACCAGGGCGTCTTCAGCGCTGCGTAACCCGGCCCTGACCTAAAACCGTGTACCGTGGTGTTCGGTGGATTCCTTTAGGGCCGGGTAACCCGGCCCTGACCTGAACCGGATGGGGTAATCACCCTGGGTATACGTCAATGCCGCCCACCATCCCCGCCGGAAGGCCCGTACCCCTCCGGGCCGGCAGCAGTACTCGCCAGCGGATCATCCCCCAGCGAAACCATATCATCCTCCGGCCGGAACAACCCCGGCGGAAAAAATCCCCTTGCAGACCCGCCACGGCTGCCCTATCCTTACGGTAGCGCCCCGGAACCTGGATACCACAGGAGAAATCCGAACGACGTGGAAGACCCCGGCAATCGGCGCATAGAAAACTGCAAAGGAAGGCAAACCCGTGGGGCTTACCATTCTTGTGGGCCACAGCAATATGGATCTGGACTGCCTCGGATCCCTGATTTTGGCCAGATACATCTACCCGGAGAGCATCGCCCTTCGAAGCGGCAGGCTCCATCCCCTGGCAAAGAACCTCTTCACCCTCTTTAAGCACCACCTGAACCTCGCCCATCCCCGGGATATCAAGGGGCTTCCGGTGGACGAACTGGTGGTCTTTGATACCCGGAATCCGGACCTTATAAAGGAGTACATGCCCTTTCTTGGCTCAGCTCCCCGGATTACCACCGTTTGGGATCACCACACCACCCAGAGTCTGGAAATTCCCCAGGCGCAACTAATCAGTAAAACCATCGGTGCCAATACCAGCATGGTGGCCCTGGAGGTCCAGCGCCTGGGTCATACCCCCGGCCCGGATGAGGCAACCATCGCTCTTGCAGGAATCTATGCCGATACGGGGGAATTCTCCCATCCCAGCGTTACCCCCGAAGATTTCCAGGCTGCAGCCTGGCTCACCCAGTGCGGCGCGGACATTCCCCTCATTCATAAGCTGCTGGTAAAACTCAGCGAGACCCATCAAATGGATCTCTTTCACCAGGTGCTTGACCGGTTAGAACGCCGAAGCATCCAGGGGCATCAGGTATTGTCCGCCTATCTTGAATTACCGGGCCAGATGCCCGGCTTGGCCGCAGTGGCCGAACAGGTTCTGGCGGTGGAGCAGGCAGATGCCCTGGTGTTAGTATTCTGGCTTCGGAAACCCGGGGCGCACCTCATCATCGCCCGGGGTGAGTCCAGGCACATCGACTTGGGACGGCTTCTGGGTCATTTCGGAGGAGGGGGACATCCCCAGGCGGCAAGCGCTTTGGTAAAGTACTCCCAGGACATCCCGGTTTACCGCCATCTGCTCTCCTACCTGGAGAGCCACCTGGACACCGCCCTTCAAGCCAAGGATATCCTACGGAGAATCGACTACCTTACCCCGGACCAGACCCTGCTCAGCGCATCCATTGCCCTGGAGGATCAAAACCAGTCCGGAGCCCCGGTCGTAACCCCCCAGGGTGATCTTCTGGGCATTCTAACCCTGAGGGACATCCAAAAGGCTCGTAAGCAGGAGCAGATGCATGCCCCGGTTTCGGCCTACATGACCCGGAAGGTGGTAACAACCCCGGGGGAGGCCACCATCCGGGAGGTTGAGGGACTGTTCTACCAGCATAGCATCGGTCACCTGCCCGTCCTGGCGGATTCCCGGGTCATCGGCATGGTAACCCGGAACGATTACCTGGCATTTCTCCGGGGAGAGGCCACCCCGGGACGGAATACCCCGGCGGGACGACGGCGCTAAGCTAATCCAGATCCCGGGCCTTGGAAAGCAGCCACTCCAGGCTGGCTCCCTCGAGCCCCGGAGACAGCAGCTCCCGGGTGCGGCGGTGGTAGGCATTGATCCAGTCGCGCTGGGAATCGGATAACAGGGTTCGATCCACCAAATCAAGCTCCAAGGGACAGAAGCTCAGGGTTCTAAACCTCAGGTATCCTGGGAAATCAGGGTGGTCCTCCACGACAATCAGGTTTTCAATCCGGATCCCGAACTCCCCTTCCCGGTAGTACCCCGGCTCGTTGGAAAAAACCATACCGGGCTCCAAGGCTACCGAGTTCGCCAGGGGGCTGATCCGGCCCGGCCCCTCGTGAACATTCAGGCAGAACCCGACCCCGTGACCCGTTCCATGGCCGTAATTCAACCCCTGGTTCCACAGCGGCTGTCGAGCCAGGATGTCCAGCTGGGTGCCCGTGGTGCCCCGGGGAAAGACTGCCCGGGCCAGGGCAATGTGACCCTGGAGAACCAGGGTGTACATCCGGCGCTGTTCCCGGTCTACAGAACCGCCCACCGGAATAGTTCGGGTAATGTCCGTGGTACCCCGGGAATACTGTCCCCCGCTGTCCACCAGGAGCAGCCCCTGCCCCCGAATCACCCTGGCCCCCTCCTTCTCAGGGCCGTAGTGGATCACCGCCCCGTTGGGTCCGTAGCCGACTATGGTCTGAAAGCTGTCCCCCTGGTAATCCGGAACCTGTCCCCGGAATTCCGAGAGCCGCCGGGCTGCATCGTACTCCGTCAGCTCCTGCCCGGAATCCAGGGTCTGCTCCAGCCACGAGAAGAAGCGTACCAGGGCCCTGCCGTCGGAAACCATACAGTCATCCAGACTGGCCAGTTCAGCGGGGGTCTTGCGGGCCTTATCCAGGGTTGTGGGCAGCTGCTCCCAGTATACCCGGTCCGCCCCCAGGACTTGGGACAGGGCCATGGAAACCTGCCGGGGGTTGACCCAGAACCTGGCGTCCTCAGGCTGCCGGGCGATCCAGTCAGCCAGGTCGTCATAGGGTTTCAGGGTGATTCCCTGACCCGCCAGCTCGGCCTCCAGGCCGGAATCAAGCTTTCCCGGGCCGATCCAGAGAATAGTCCCTTCCTGGAGCCCCACGGTAAGGTAGGAGTAAAACACCGGATTGTAGGCTACATCCCTACCCCGGAGATTCAGCACCCAGGCCACCTCGTCCAGGGCGGAAATCACCATGATGGAACAACCCCGTTCCCCCAAGGCCTGGCGCAGCCGGGCAAGCTTCTGTTCCCGGCTTAACCCCGCCCGCTCCCGGGGAAAATTCCGCACCGCTTCCTCCGGGAGGCTGGGACGATCCTGCCAAATACCCTCCAGGAGATCCTTCCCGGGCACCAGGCTGATCCCCGGGGCAGCAAGCTCCTGTTCCAGGCTCAGGTGGTAGTGGGGAGCCACCATCCGGGCATCGTAGGAAACCACCCCACCCCGGGGCACAAGACCGGACAGCCAGGCCGCGATACCCGGGGTGTCAGCCACGCCCTCCTTCATCAGCTGGATGCCCGTACCCTCCAGGACCTCCCCTGCTTCCAGGAAGTACCGGCCGTCGGTCCAGAGGGCTGCCTGATCCCGGGTAACCACCAGGGTTCCCGCCGATCCAGTAAACCCGCTGACCCAGCCCCGGGCCTTCCAGTAATCAGCGTAGTACTCCGACTGGTGGGGATCGCTGCTGGGAATAATCCAGCCGTGGATGCCCGTTTCCGCCATACGCTTCTGAAGGGCTTCCACCCTGGCCCGATGTACTGTTTTCTGTGATTCCATAATCATCTTCCTTCCCGGTATACTGAAACCCATGAGTATTCTATGCATCTTCGATCTAGACGGAACCCTGTTAGACACCCTGGGGGGTATTCACTACCACCTCGGGGTTGCCTTGAACTCCCACCAGTTCCCCTGTCCCACCCGGGAACAGACCCGGACCCTGGTGGGGCACGGCCTGAAGAACCTGGTTCGGGACAGTCTCTCTTCCTTCGACCAGGATAGCGAAAATTCCGAACTTGTACAAAGTATCCTCCAGAAGCTCCTGGAAAGCTATCGCCAGGATCCCCCCCGGCAGACCTGCCCCTACCCGGGCATTCCCGAGGTGCTGCACAGCCTGGCGGCCAGGGGCTGCTCCCTGGCTGTATTGACCAACAAAGACCAGGACCTTGCCCAGAGGCTGGTCCACCACTTTTTCCCCGATCTCTTTTTCTCGGTAATCGGCTCGGGTCCGGCGTGGCCCCGGAAGCCCGCCCCGGATTCCAGCACCCATCTGAGAACATCCAGCGGGGCCCGGGGCAGCCTGTTCATCGGTGACAGCGAGGTGGATATCCGCACCGCCAAGGCGGCAGGTATACCGGCAGCGGGGGTCACCTGGGGCTTCCGGGACCGCCCGGTTCTGGAGCGGGAAGCGCCGGATTGGCTGGTTGACCGCCCCGGGGACCTGATCGGCATTGTTTTGGGCCTTGCTGAGGCATTAGAATCACCATAAAAAATAATTTTTACCTGAATCCGGGCAGAATTTTAGATTTCTCTCTGCAATGTCGCTATGATGTGGGCATGGTACCTGAACGCTTGAAGGAACATCTGGGACGCACCTACGGCATCTCCGAACCGGTTATCCAGCAGATATGGGACGATTTATTGGCCTATCATCAGCAGAGTCCCGAGGAGTACATCCGCCACCGCCACCTGGAACTTCAGGATCAGGGCTTAAAGAACGATCAGATCTACCACATCCTGCGGAAGGAGATGCGCCAGCGCCTCTTCCCGGGCCCCGAACTGACGGTTCGCCAGGTCAGACGGATCATATACGGTTAGGTTTTCTACAAGGAGATTCGAATGTGCGGAATTATTGGATATACCGGGGAGCACCATGTTACTGAGATCCTGCTCCATGGCCTGAAGCGTCTGGAATACCGGGGCTACGACAGCTCCGGGGTGGGCGTGCTGAACCGGAAAAAGATCCGGGTTAACAAAAAGGCCGGTGCCCTGGGCCGCTTAACCGAAACCATGGAGGCCGATCTGGACGGCACCATCGGTATTGCCCACACCCGTTGGGCCACCCACGGCGGGGTGACCGACGGCAATGCCCACCCCCACCTGAGCAGCGACGGCAGCATCGCCGTGGTTCATAACGGGATTATCGACAACTACCAGGAGCTCCGGGAGCGCCTGGCCGGCCGGGGCATCTCCTTCTCCAGCGATACGGACTCCGAGGTTCTGGCCCACCTGATCCAGCTGGAACTCCAGGGCACGGGGTTCTCGGGCTTTGATCCCCGGGGCGGCGCAGCGGCGCATTCCTCGGATTCGGAAAAGCCTTCCGGCTCCGGGGCTGCTCCGGGAAAACCCGCCGCCAAACGGTCCCCCGGGGAGGATCAAGCCCTCCATCCCGCAGGTCCTGCGGCCGCGGTGGCCCGGGCCCTGGAATTCGTCCGGGGTACCTACGGCCTGGTGGTGCTCTTCAAGGAATTTCCCGAAACCCTGGTAGCCGCTAAAAACGGCAGCCCCCTGGCGGTGGGCATCAGCCAAGACGGCCGTTACATTGCCAGCGATCCCATTGCCTTTGCCGCCTATACGCGCCAGGTCATCTTTCTGGAAGACCGGGAATTAGCGGTTATTACCCCGGATACCCTGTCGATATTTGACGCAGCCCAGGCCGAGGTTCGGCGGCCGGCGGAAACCATCGATGTCCGCAGTGCCGATGTGTCCAAGGGAGAGTACCAGGACTACCTGGAAAAGGAGATCTTCGAACAGCCCGAATCCATCCGCCGGGCCTTCGGGAACGGCGGCCGCCTGGACCGGGACTTCGGTACCGCCCGGTTGGGGGGCATCGAGCTCAACGGTTCCCAGATCCGCAATATCCGCCAGGCCCATTTCATCGGTATGGGAACCGCCATGTACGCCGGCCAGGTCGGTGCGAGGATGATGGAGGGATTGGCTCGGATTTCCAGCCACACCCTGGACGCCTCGGAACTGCGCTGGTCCAACCCCATTGTGGAGGACGATTCGGTGTACTTCGCCCTGAGCCAGAGCGGAGAAACCCTGGATACCCTGCTGGCCGTAAAGGAGCTGCAGAACCGGGGAGGCCGGGTCTACGGGATCATCAACGCGGTGGGCAGCACCATCGCCCGGGCCTGCGGCGCCGGGGTCTACATCCACGCAGGTCCCGAGGTCTCGGTGGCCAGCACCAAGGCCTTTACCGGACAGATTACCAGCATGTTTCTCCTTGCCCTGAGCTTCGGGCGAATCCGGCACCTGTCCCCCAGCGAGGGTAAACGCCTCATCGACGCCCTAGAGCTGATCCCCGATCAGATCAACCAGATCCTGGCCCAGAGCGCCCAGGTACAGGACATCGCCCGGCGCTTCAAACACGCCACCAGCTTCATGTACCTTGGCCGGGGGGTGAGCTACCCCATCGCCATGGAGGGTGCCCTGAAGCTCAAGGAGCTGTCCTACCTACACGCCGAGGGATTCAGTTCAGGAAACCTGAAACACGGGCCCTTGGCGCTCATCGATGAAACCGTTCCCTCCCTGTTCATTGCCCCCGAAGGGGATACCCTGGATAAGGTGATTTCAAACATCCAGGAGGTGAAGGCCCGGAAAGGTCCGGTCATTACCGTGACCAATGCGGACAGCCGGGAGCTGGAGGAGCTGTCCGATGCCCTGATTCGGGTGCCCAAATGTCCCGAGATCCTTTCTCCCCTGCTGACCATCGTACCCCTGCAGCTTTTTGCCCTCTACCTGACCCGGGAACTGGGCCGGAACGTTGATCAGCCCAGGAACCTGGCAAAAAGCGTCACCACCGATTAGGTTCCGGTCCGGGGTTGATCGCAACCCCATAGAGGGCTGCCGACCTGAACCCGGCGCGACTCGGGGCACCTCCGCGACTCGGGGCACATCGGCGACTCGGAGCACACCCGCGACTCGGAGCACATCGGCGACTCGGGGCACATCCGCGACTCGGGGCACCTCCGCGACTCGGAGTGCGCCGACCAAGGGGAATAGGCGGCCGCATTCCCCGGACCAAGGGACACCCGCTCCTGCCCAGGGGGATTAGCCCTGGGCCGAGCCGGTATCGCTGTCGACGGTATCCTCCGACAGCTCCATGGGAAGATCGAGCATGAAACAGACCCCGCCCAGCTCGGATCTACGCAACCCGATACTGCCCCGGAGCCGCTCGGTTACCAGGCTGTGCACAATACTCAGGCCCAATCCGGTTCCGCCCCTGCCCCGGCCGGTGGTAAAAAAGGGTTCGAATACCTTCTCCCAATCTTCAATAGGAATCCCGACCCCGTTATCCTCGTAGCGTACAAAGACCCGGGAGTCTTCACGGACGGCAGTGATACGAATAAACCCGATACTCTCCGGGTCCGGAAAGGCGTAGGTCAGGCTGTTGGTAACCAGGTTGGTCAGAATCTGCGCCAGGGCCCCGGGATAGGTAATCATCTGGATGGAGGGGCTCTCAATCTTCCAGGTATGGCGGGTATGACGAAACCGGGGTTGCAGGCTGAGCATTATCTGTTGCAGGTAGTCCTTTAGATCAATCGAGCGGATACTGAGGTGCATCTGGTCGGCAGACACCTGTTTGAAGCCGTTAATAAGCCCCGCAGCCCGTTCCAGGTTCTGTAGGATTATCTTGGATGATTCTAACGCCCGATCCAAATAGGTCTGAAACTGCTTCCGGCTCACCTGGCCGGCCCCGGCCTGATCCGAGAACCCTTGAGTTTCCTCCATCAGAAACGAGGCTGCCGTCAGGCTTACGCCGATGGGGGTGTTCACCTCGTGGGAGAACCCCGCCACCATCCGTCCCAAACCGGCATTCTTTTCCGCCAAAAACAGGGCCTGCCGGCTCTGTTCCAGCTCCCGGGTGCGTTCCTCTACCAGATACTCCAGCTGGGCGTTGAAATCCTCCAGGTACTGCTGATTCGCCCGAAGCTCCGTCAGATCCTGGAACATTACCACATTCAGATCCTGGGTAAAGGTCATGAGAAACTGAAAGGTGTAGGCTCTGCCGTCCCTGGCCACCAGCTGGCCCTCGGTGGGCTCGATGCTTGTCTGGCCGCTGTTTAAAGCCTGCTCGACCCGGTGTTCATAGATCTGCCGGATCCTGCGGCGCTGGTCCTCCCGGGGATACATAATCTGCCACCAGGTTTCCGCATCGGGAATCTCCTCGATGGAATACCCCAGAACCTGGGAAAAGCGCTGGTTAACATACCGGAACTCCCCACCCCTGGTCATCATGATAATCGGCATGGGGGCGTGATTGAAAATGGCCATAAGCAGCTCGTTGGTCTGCTGAAGCTCCCGGGTTTTCCGCTGAATGAGCCGGCGCAATAGGATATTCAGCCCCAATACCACCAGGAACCCCAGGCCGAGAAGGATTACCAGGGTACGCAGCCATCCGGGAAAGGTTCCGGGTCTCCGGCCCTGGTTGGTAAGATAACGCTCCTGGAGCTGGTAGTAGGGACTGTCGGTGTGTTCAATCCACCGGGTAAACAGTGCATCCAGTTCGGAGAGTAGACGCTGATTGCTCCCCCTGGGCACCGCGTAGAAGGTCTGAACCGGATTGTAGATGATGGGTGACCGGCGCAGGGCATCACCATCGAAGCGAAAGGCGCTGAAAAAAGCGCCGGCGTCAACCTGTCCCTGGATGATGGCCGCTTGGAGGGCAGAGTGGCTGGAGTACTCCCGGTATACGGGACTCACCCCGAAGGACTCGGTAAGCGCCATGAGGTTTTTTCCGTTTTGATCCCCCCGTACAATGCCCACAGGCCGGGCATCCAGAGCCAGCACATCGGTTACCGATGACTCCAGGGGAATAAGAACCACACCCCAGCTGGTTGCCAGGGGTACGGCGCTATAATCCAGGAAGGCTTGGCGCTCCTGGGTTTTTGTCAGGGACACCATGATATCAATGCTGCCCTCCATGGCCCGTTCAAGCCCCTCCGACCAGGTCATGGACGGAAATTCCGGGGTAAATCCGAGAACAGCCCCGGCGGACCGCAACAACTCCGGAAAAAACCCGGTTATCCGGCCTTCCTCCTGGTAGCTGTAGGGAAAAAGGTCCCAGACCCCGGCAACCCGCACCTCCTGGGAGAAGGGGATTACCGGCTGGCCACCTGCCAAGACGGGCAGCAGCAGAGCCCAGAGGCAGAGAAATCCCCTCAGAAAAAAACACCTCGGTCCCTTACCGGGCCGGAAGATGCCAAACAGATGTATAAAAAATCCCCCGGGCGGTCTAGCTGCACGGGGGATGGAATGGTGTACGCTATTCTTGGCGGTCATACCACCATTATAGGCTAAAGCGGTGCACCGTGGTACGTTCGTAGGCCTCACCGGGCCGAAGAATTATGCTGGGAAACTCCGGCCGGGTTAGGGCATCATTGTAGCCCTGGGTCTCAAGGCAGAAGGCGGTGCGGGGGGTGTATACGGCCCCGGCCCTACCAGGAATCCCCTGGGCAGGGAGCATGTTCCCGCTGTAAAACTGGGTTCCCACCTGGTTGGTATACACCTCCATGGTGATACCCGATGTTTCCCCCTGGGCGGCCGCCGCACGCTGTACCTTCCGGCCTGTGGAGGAATTCCCATGAGCGGCGCCCCTGATAACCTCTGCCAGATAGTCGGGGCAGGAACTCAGGCTCTGTTCCGACAACCCGGGATCCCATACCGGGGCATCGTCCTTAAGGATGTAGCAGTGATCGTAGCCCCCGGGCACCTGATCGATCCGGGAACCGATGGTTGCTGGACTGCGGAAGTCCATGGGACCGTCCACCTTTGCCAGGTCACCCGTGGGCAGGAACTCCCCGTCCACGGGCAGATAGCGGTCGGCGTGGATGGTCATGGAATGGTCCAGGATGGAGCCCTCCGCCTCGCCGTTGAGGTTAAAATAGGCATGGTTGGTGATGTTTACCGGGGTTGGGGCGTCGGTAGTGGCCCGGTAGGTCATGATGAGATCATTTTGCCGGGTTACCCAGTAGGAGGCCTCCAGGGTAAGGGTGCCGGGGAAGCCTCCCTCACCGTCGGGCCGTCGGTAGGTAAACACCACCCCCGCCGCATCATCACTCTCATAACACCGGGCGTCGAAAACCTTGAAGGCGAAACTGCAATCAGGTCCGGAGTGAAGGGTGTTGGCGCCGTCGTTCGCCTGGAGCCGGTACTCCTTGCCGTCCAGGGTAAACCGTGCCTTGGAGATCCGGTTTGCCACCGGCCCCACGGTTACCCCGAAAAACGGCGGGTTGGCAACATACTCCTCCAAAGTATTGAAGCCGCACACGGTCTCTACGGCCGTGCCGTCACCGCCGGGCACCGAAACCCCTACCAGGGCGGCACCGAGACTCGATACCTGTACAGTAATGCCCCCGGGAACGGTCATAGTGAACCGGTTCACCTCTACACCCTGATGATTCCCAAAGGATGAAATTCCTACCTCCATGCGTAACTCCTCAATGTAAGTGTCTGTTTGTAACGATTTCTTAGATAGTGCGCAAAAGGTTGTACCTTTGCACCCCGGCGACACCACCCATGGGTAGACATATAGGTTGCCCCGCTATATCTGGTGTCGTTTACAGCCTTTTGCGCACTACAGATTTCTTCTACTGGTGTGAAACACCATGAAAGAGGGTACACCAGTTTCCCGTAAAAAAGAAGGGCCCTGTTCGGGCCCTTCCATCGGTTTGTCCCTGCACGAGGGCGCTTTAAATCAAATTCGGGCGCTTTATGTAGTCCTGGCTCCGGAGCAGCATCCGCACGTACTGGGCGCGGCGGTAGGCGGAGGTATCGCCGTTTTTGGCCTCGGAGAGTTTACCCCGGAAGTCATCAATTTTTTCGTAGCCCTTCTTCCGCATCCATCCCTGGATGTCCCCCAGTATGGTGGTAATCTGATCCAGGGAATTCAGGTACAGGGTCGAAACGGTCTGGAACACATCCGCTCCGGCCAAGAGCACTTCCAAGGCCTCCTGGCTGGTGTGAATCCCGTTGGATGCGCAGAGGCTCGCCTTGGTCTGTCCGTGGAGCAGCCCCATGAAGCGCAGGGCAAGCTTATGATCCGCAGGCCCCGAAAGGTTAAAGGGGTAGCTGCTTGTTTCGGTTTCAACATTGATGGAGGGATGGAAGAACCGGTTGAAGAGTACGAACCCGTCCACTCCGGCCTTCTCAAGCTGCTGGATGATGCGAACCGGGCTGGTGTAAAAACTGGAAAGCTTTACTGAAACGGGGATTTTAACGGCCTTTTTAACCGCCTGCACCGCCTCTACCTGGGCCTTTTCGATCTCCTGAGCCGGTGCGATCAGATCGTCGGGCAATCCGAAGAAGTTCAGCTCCAATCCGTCCACCCCGGTTTCTTCGAGTTTTTTGGCCCACTCGGCCCAGGTTTCAATGTTCAGGGCGTTAAGGCTGGCAATAACCGGAATCGACACGGATTCCTTGGCCCGCTGGGTCCACATGAGGTGCTCCTCCGGCCCGGCATGCTCGACCTCGGGAAAGATACTCTGCATTTCCGCATGCCAGTTGTCATACAGATGAATATCCTCGTCGTGGGCATAGCGCTGATAGGCGATCTGCTCCTCGAACAGGCTCTTTATAACCAAGGCACCTGCGCCTTTGGTCTCGATTTTTCGGATAGCGTCCATATTGCTGGTCAGGCTGCAGGCACCGACCACTAGGGGATTTTTTAGGGTGATTCCCATGTACGTTGAAGTGAGGTTTGCCATATTTAAAAGCTCCTTTCCTATAGATACAGAGTATGGCCAGACCAGGCGGAAGTCAAATACCTCTTGTAAAATCGGCCCCGGCACCGTACTATTCTGCCATGGACCCAGCAATTCGATTTCAAGACATCAGTTTTTTTTATGTGAACCAAGACGCCCCGGAAAACATCAAGGATGTAACCCCCCAGGATCTCACCTTTCTCTTCGACCAGTTCTCTCTGGACCTGCCCAAGGGGGTACTCTCCATTGTCGGAGAAAACGGCACGGGCAAAAGCACCCTCCTGCTCCTGGCCGGGGGCCGGCTATTTCCAATTCAAGGCAGCATTTCCATCCTCGGCAGGAGCAGTCAGGACTTCCGCAATGCCCTCCACGACCCGGAGCTGGAGCGTGAACGGGCCAAGTTGGTGAGCTACGTGTACCAGAACATGGAGTTTGAGAGCGACCACTCCGTGGGAGACCTCATGAACCAGGTCTTTTCCCAGGGCTTCCATCCCGAGGCCCGGGCCGATCTTATTCCGGAGCTGGTAACCGCGCTTTCCCTGGACAACGCCCTCACAAAGCGCACCCAGGAACTCTCCAAGGGGGCCCTCCAGCGGGCGGTAATTGCCTTCGCAGTACTCTACGGCAGTCAAATCACCATGATGGACGAACCGGTTTTCGCCATGGAAGAACCCCGAAAGGAAGCCACCATGGAGTATCTCCAGGACTATGCCCGGCGGTCGGAAACCAGTCTATATTTTACCGCCCATAATCTCCATCTCTGCGAGCAGTACTCAGACCAGATGCTCATCCTCAAAAAGGGCAATACGGCCCTAGACAGCCAGGGGTACATCCTCGGGCCCACTGCCGAGGTCTGCACCCGGGAGAACCTGGAACAGGCATACAAGGTCCCCTACGAAACCCTACACCGCAAGGAGGGGCTGTACCGGGACATGCTGATGAAGCGCTTCGCCGACGGCGGCACCCCCCAGGATTGACGGGGACCTACTACCTCCGGGCTGTGTTGTTGTCTAGTGTGCAAAAGGTTGTAAAACTCCCCCTCACAACACCACATCTGTGGATGTGTATATGAGGATGACACTACAGATAGTGTAGTTTACAAGCTTTTGCGCACTATATATTGTTTTCTCCGGCTTATTGACAACCCGGGCCGCGCTGTGGTACGTTCACACCCGCATTCAGTAATGAAGGCAATCGGGCTGTAGCGCAGTGGTTTAGCGTACAAGTCTGGGGGACTTGGGGTCGCCGGTTCAAATCCGGCCAGCCCGATATTTGGGACACATTAGTGTCCCTTTTTTATTTGGGGACTAGTTATCCAGTTCTTAGAGCCGCAGTATTCGGCAAGCCCGATATTAGAAAGGAAATACTGGATGAGCAATGAGATCTCATCCCGAAAATAGCCGCTTAACTCGCCAGGAGGAAACTGGCTCCAAAGTCAAATTGCGAACTAAATTGGACACTATCCCCCAGTGAAGGGTTTCGGTTTTCCTTAATGTGTGCCTATTGGTGTGTTGCCAGGGTGAAAAGTTACAACCTTTTGCGCACTACATAATAATTCATCAAATCATAAAAGAATTAGTGTCCACTCGATTGCGTTATTCGGATTTGAATCATACAGATGATGGAGCGGGTCAATGCTCACCTTAATACGTGGCGTAAGTCCGATTGCCGTGAAGCGGATCCCAAATCCGATATCGAGGCTCAGTTTGTTGATGCAATTATACGTATAGCTCGCTCTCAGATTGGGAATTATCAGGAGCCCTCCAATGGGTGAGTCCAGGGGGAGCAACATAATTTGAGCATCAATTCCTGCCCTCACGGTGTTTGCAGCATAACTTGTCTTCATTACTCCATCCTCGAAAGGATCGCTTATTGAAAGACCCAGTGGATAGCCGGTGAACTGATTGGATACGGTGATTTTCGATGTATTGTTTAAATGATAGGATAGGGAAAGGGAGAAGCCTGCATTTGGAGAAACAAACTCAAGAGCGAGAATATCAAAGCCTAGGCTTCCTTGAACGGTCGGGGTGAACACCAGGGCTCGCTCCTGCTCCTTGTACAAAGTGAAAGGAAGCAGCCATCCAGCACGAAGCCCCGGAACCAAACCAGGCTTATATTCCACTGCTGAGATTGGGGGATTTTGTATAGTCCACTTGTTTGTGAAATCCAAAGAATACAAAAAGGAGAAATCCCAAAAGGTATGCAGTAATGAATTTGAAAGCAGCAAACGACTTTCTATTCCATTCTTAGGTAGTTCTACATCCTGGACACGTATATCACGCTCAGTATGATAGAGTTGTAGATTAATACTCCAGTAGAACTCATCCGACAATCGAAGTCCTGTGTTCACCCGTCCTATGAACTGGTTCTCCCAGGCTGCGTAGGAGACAGATCCATCACCGGCGAGATCTGCGAATCGCTGTGATGAATAACCCAGATTAAGGAATAGATCAGCTAGCTTTTCGGACATCAAGGGAAGATTTATAGAAGCATCGATTCCATAAAGCCAATCGTACTGAAAATCGGCACTTATACCGAAGGACCATAATTGCCCAAACAGGTTTGACTCATTTACACCGAGGTTGAGTTTTAATCCCCTCTCATCCTCCACTATGACAGAAGGCATTGTAGGAAGAAGGCTCCAACCATCCACAGCCAGTACCATAACGTCATACAAAGGAGGATCTGTCTCGGATCTTTGTGGACTGGGCTGCAATGAAGGCTGGGTGGTGATTTCTACAAAGGTTAGAGCACTCAGCTGTGAGAGCTCTTCTTGGTTTTGCCTCAGAAGCTCGTAGTTGATAACATCGCCAACCAGGAAGTCTAGTCGGGCGAGTACGGCAGCCTCATCGGTCCGCTGCAGACCTTCAATTTGGATAGAGGCTACTTCAAAGGATTCTGCGAATAAGAATGCAGGAATAAAAAAAAGAAAAAGCTGGAGATATTCTGTTATTCTCGTTTCATTACCCTTATTTACTCATTTTCGAAGCATTATCATAATAACCTATATCTATGAAAGCTCAAGGGGTACTAGCGGACTAACACAGGTCACGTCCAATAACGATGGCAATTTAGAAGCGTAAAAGGAGTCACGATTTTATCCGGGTGGGGTATTACTGCTGTCCACAGCCGGGGGAAGGTAGGTTACCATTTCCAATATAGGAAGTGACCTTTATTACAAGGCCAACCCGGCAGTCACTCTTTCATAAATTTTCGTAGCTGCGCTAATTGCCTCTCGGACTTCGATTTCTTCGGGAAGCAAATCACCTTCCGGATACCGGTAAAGGGTTGAAAAAGGATCCAGAAAAACACAATCATCATAAATACTCTGATACTGCTCATCGATCCCAATACAAACCTCGAGCAGATTCATCAGGCTATGTGTTTTACCAATCCGACGTTTATGAAAGGAAAGAACTGCCTTGAGCGATTTTTCAGCACATTGCTGAGTATGATAAATAGCAGCATCAAGTAATTTGTATTCCGAAGCGAGTAATAGTCCAGCTGACTTTAAGTCATGATCCGCTTTAAATAACCACTCCTCATGCGGCTGCATAAAGCTTAACTCCTTCATTGATAACCCGATAAATCAGTGTCGAAGGATGATTCTTTCTCTCAGCAATCTCATCTACCGTCAAGACCAATAAATCAACCGGGCACTTCTCACCTTTCAAAGCATACAGTCCACGTCTGATTCGATCTGCCTGACTCTCCTTTGAATCCGGCAAGATAATGCAAAAATCAATATCACTATCTTCATTGGGTTCACCCCAGGCGAACGATCCGTAAAGATAAATCTCCTGGGGATGATACTCATTGATGAGCTTGGATACTATGCTCTGAATCTGATCTTGCCCGGTACTCATGTGAGTATTCTAACTATAAACTAATCCTGAAACAATGCCTTAGTTCATTTATAGGAAGGCCTTGAAATCACGATTGCCAATTCGCATATGCAGCGCTGTATGAGCTGGAGAATTTTTTCCGCTGAAACCCAGAACTATATCACCGTTATTGACAGGTAGGTGCTGTCGGTGGAGATCGACGCCTGGGAGGAGCGCTGGATTGAACTGGGGCGAATAGACTCTGGAATTGTGTGTGTCGTTGTTCATACTTTTAGAGATGTCGACGGTGAGGAGTCTATCCGCATCATTTCGGCACGACCGGCGACAAAATGGGAAGAATTGCAGTATTATGAGGGTAAGTAATATGAAAAAAGAATACGATTTTTCACAGGCAGTACGCGGCAAGTTTTACCGGCATGATAAGCAAGCAAAAATTGTCGTTCATCTCAAGAAAAACACTAAGCATACCCGCTTCGAAATCTATGAGGATCCCAGCGGCCTGTTCCACTTCCGCCTTCAGGATGACAGGCACACCGTGTTCGCTAGCCAGTCTTTTGAATCAAAAGAAGCCTGTCTCGAAGCTCTCTCTGAGCTCAAGCAGAGTTCCATCATTGCGCCAACGGTGTTTGCGTAATAGAGCTACTGCCATCCCTGGGATAACTCTCTGCACCCTCTCAAGAGTAGGCATCACATACGTTGGATCGGGCAATAAAAGAAGCAGTTCAAGCTGACAACCTCCCTTACGGTCGCTTGCAGCTTAACTGAAGCCTTTTATTGGCTTTTTCAAAGCCGCCGGAATGCAGCGCAGCGTATTCCCAGGCCCCGCCGAAGGCGGATGGGTGATCCAAAACAACACCGGGAGCCCTTTTATAGGCTCCCGGCTTTCAGTTTCTTTTGACAAGCCTAATAAAATTGTTAAGCTGTGACGGTGTAAGCCGGAAACTGCTTCAATGAATTATTAGGCTTTGTGATAATTACAGATCAGTATCTTTTTAGCTGTGATCCCTAGTGATATGCCAAAGTAGAGGTTTAGTTAAAAAAAATCTCCATCCCATCTGATTCGGAAATTTCTTGTCCTGTTTTATCCGACCCAATTATCCTTGTTGTCAAATAGCGCCTAAATTTACGAAAGAATCGGCGTTTAGTTTTACGAAT